>DAINAD010000023.1:0-7735 GCA_036733605.1 Patescibacteria group bacterium
CTATCGCGGGGTAGAGCAGTGGCAGCTCGTCAGGCTCATAACCTGAAGGTCGTTGGTTCGAATCCAACCCCCGCAACCATTTCACTTCTCATATGACCCTTTTGTATGGTAAAATTCCAGCTGTTAAAATATTTTTAGTACATATATGCCATTAACAGATCAACCAGTAAAAGGAATGTATATAAGGGATGAGAATAGAATCTTCTATCTCCAAGACCGTATGTTAAAAACCCAAGGGAGACAGGGTGGATTAGTTATAATGAAATTAAAAGCGTTAGATAATGGACAGGTACTTAGTAAAACTGTTAAATCAGGTACTAAGGTAGAGTATGTAAATCCAGAGACTAAAGAAGTACAGTACCTCTACAGTGATGAGACATCTGTCTACTTTATGGATATGGATTCATATGAGAGTATAAATATCTCTAGAGAGGTAATAGGTGAATATCTTAATTTCCTTAAAGAGGGAGATAAAATCCTCATATTGGTACACGAAGGAAAGGTTCTTACAATCAAAGAGAGTGCATCTGTCATCTTAGAAGTAACAGAATCAGATGAGGCTGTTAAGGGTAATACTGCTAACTCTGCGACTAAATTAGTTACAGTAGAGACAGGATACAGGTTACATGTACCTCTTTTCGTTAAGAAGGGAGACAAACTTAAGATAAATACAGAGACAGGTCAATATTCTGGAAAAGCTAATTAAAGGTACAGAACCTAATATTTTTGATATAATTACAGATATCCGGTGGGATAGCTCAGTTGGTTAGAGCATGGGATTCATAAACCCAAGGTCGGTGGTTCGATCCCACCTCCCACTACCAATTTCATTTCTAAAGGAACTAATATGGAGAAGAATAGCAAAGAGAAAAACGGGAGTAGTAATATAATAAGAATAAGACCAAGGAGGAAGAAATTACCTTTCTCAAGTATAATAATATTCCTAGTTATTTCCTTCCTTCTTACAATAGGTGTTAACTCATTTTTAAACTTTAATTCTAAAGGGGAAGAGGTTCCTCTTAGTGAATTGGTTGTTTACATATCAGAAGGTGAATATGAAGAAGTAATACTTAGGGATGATATGATATTGATTTCTCAAGCGAGTGAGGTTGAGGGACAAGATACTGTAACTAGAAAGTATGCCCTAATACCACAAGGTACAGACTTCTATGGAGTTTTAGCAGATGCAGAAATTGATATTAAAACTTTAGAGAATGATTTCTACAAACCTAGATTAGGTTTTACATTCGGAGATATAATTTCATTTATCTTTTTAGGTGCAGGATTGGTACTTGTGTATATCCTAATTAAAAATATGCAGCAATCAGGTGGTAAGATAATGGATTTTGGACAGAGTAAAGCAAGGCTACTTTTTGGTAAAAAGACAGGGGTTACATTTGAAGATGTAGCAGGTATAGAGGAAGTTAAGGAAGAACTAACGGAGATTGTAGATTTTCTTAAAGAACCAAAAAAATATTTAAATATTGGGGCTAGAATACCAAAGGGAGTGTTACTTGCAGGTGCTCCAGGTACTGGAAAAACATTACTTGCTAGAGCTGTAGCAGGGGAAGCAGGTGTTCCATTCTTTCATACCTCTGGTTCTGAATTTGAAGAGATGTTAGTTGGTGCAGGAGCTTCAAGAGTAAGAGATTTGTTTAACAAGGCTAGGAAAGCAGCTCCATGTATCATCTTTATCGATGAAATAGATGCAGTTGCTAAAAAGAGAGGTACTGTACTTCACTCTGGAGCAGGGGAACAAACTCTTAATCAGATCCTTGTTGAGATGGATGGTTTAGAGGATAGGGAGAATGTAATAATTTTGGCTGCTACAAATAGACCAGATGTATTAGATCCTGCCATTTTAAGACCGGGTAGATTTGATAGAACCGTTATTGTCCATATGCCTGATTTCCAAGGTAGAAAGGAAATTATCAAAGTACATGCTAAAAATAAAAAATTTGAAGAGGGTGTTGATTTAGATTTAATAGCTAAAAAGACAATAGGGTACTCAGGTGCTGATTTAGAGAATCTTTTAAATGAAGCCGCTATCATGGCTGTTAAAGAGGGTAAGAAGAAATTAGATCAGAGTGACTTACTAGAAGCATATCTTAAGGTTAAGTTAGGAAGAAAGAAGAAGGGAGCTACTACAGAAGAAGATATGAAGGTAACTGCATATCATGAAGCAGGACATGCAATAGTGGCTAAGTTTACTAAGTATGCTACTCCTGTAGAACAGGTATCAATAATTCCTAGAGGTATGTCTGGTGGTGTTACAGTATATCTTCCAGAGGATGATAAGAAGCATTTGTATAAAGATGAGATGCTTGCTAACTTGAAGTCCGCAGTAGGTGGTAGAGCCTCTGAGGAGACATTCATAGGTAGAATTACTACTGGAGCATCTGCTGATATAGAGCATGCTACTGCTGTTGCAAGAGAGATGATAACTCAGTATGGTATGTCCGATAAGCTAGGTATGGTTAAATATGGAGATATGGAAGAAACTAAACATCTAGGATATTCATATGGTGGTGGTAGAGAATATAGTGAGAAATATGCAGAGATGATAGATTCTGAGGTTAAGAATTTAATAGATACTGCATATAGAGATGCTAAAAAGGTTCTTTCTGAGAATAAAATATATGTAGAGAAGTTAGTAAAATTACTTCTTGAGCAAGAAGTAGTTTCTAAAGATGAATTTGATTCTTTGTTTGTGTAAGAGATTGTAGTTATTAACTCTCTCTTGTAAAATATGGTTGTATGATAAAGAATTCTAATAAGGAAATTTTCCTCGCAATAGATGCTAATGCCATAATTCATAGGGCATTTCATGCATATCCATCTACATTACAAACAGCAGAGGGTTTACAAGTAAATGCCGTATACGGATTTACGGTCATGTTACTTGAAGCCCTAAAGATATTCGGACCAAAGTATGTATTTTGTGCAATGGATACTCATGCTCCTACCTTTAGACATGAGATGTATACGGAATACAAAGCTACTAGAAAGCCAGTAGATATGTCCTTAGTAGATCAATTCCCATTGGTAGAAGAAGTACTTAAAGCATTCAATATCCCTGTAATTAAGAGAGAGGGTTTTGAGGCGGATGATATTTTAGGTACAGCTGCTAAATATGTTTCTGAGGGTAGATGGAGTACAGATAATATTGATATGTATATATTAAGTGGTGATAGGGATTTACTCCAGTTAATTACACCAAATGTTTTTGTTTGTTTACCTAATGGTAACTTTAAAAATATCGTAGTATACGACAGAGAGAAAACCATAGGGAAATACGGCTACTCTCCAGAGCAAGTAGTGGACTACAAAGCTTTAGTAGGAGATGCATCTGATAATATACCGGGTATTAAGGGAGTAGGTGATAAGACTGCACTAGATTTACTCCATAGATATGAGACATTAGATAATATATATAGAAATATTAATGAAGTAGAGGGTAGATTTAAGACTTTAATAGCAGAGGGAATAGAACAGGCAGAGTTTAGTAGGCAGTTAGCTACCATAGATAAAGATGTTGATATAGATATACATCTTACAGATTGTATATTAAAAAACTTAGATAGAAGGATATTAGACTCTACATTTAAAAAATATTCATTCAAATCACTAATGGGAAGGTTAGATGAGATCTTTGGTAAAGAGATATTACCTTCTAATACATCACAGCTAGATATGTTTGGAAGAGAAGAGAAGGAGTATATATGGGCTAAAGAGAGTGAAGTAGAGAAGCTTTGTAAAGAGAGCAAACAGTTAAAAATAGCATATATTAACCCTCTAGAATCCTCTCTAGAAAAACCTTTCCTGTGTATTAGAGGTATTAATGAAAATAATGAACAAACCGATATTCTAAGTGAAGTGTTAGATATATTTAAATATGTAAAAGAGAAAGATATTGTATTTTACAATTTTGAAGAGTTAGTAACCCTTTCTAAAAGTATTCATATTAATGAGGTATCTAAATATTACGATATACATCTTACAGAGCACCTTTTACACTCTGAGAGAAGAAATGTAAGTATTAAAGATTTCGCTTTTGAATACTCTACTAAAATACTCAATGAAAAACTCTCTCCATCAGATTTACCAAGTATATTAGATGTTTTGGATGATACATATTTAGCTCAGAAAGAGAAAATTAATAACTTAGAATTAAATGAATATACTAAAAAGAGTATAGAGAGCTTCCTTAAGGTAAAGGGAAACCATCTTAATACTGTATTAACCGAAATAGAGTTACCAATATCTGTGATTCTTTCAAAGATGGAAGAGAGAGGTATAAGGTTGGATAGGGAGAAATTAGGAGTACTTAGAGAAGATATAGAGGGAGAGATTAGTAAGTTGACTAAAGAAATATACAGTATTGTAGGTCATGAATTTAATATTAATTCCCCTAAACAGCTCTCTGATGTCCTTTTTAGGGAATTAGATTTACCTAACAAATCAAAAGGTAGTACAAGAGAGTCAGTATTGGATGGTATGTTAGGATTGCACCCAATTGTTGAACATCTTCTTTACTTTAGAGAAATGACTAAAATATTGAGTACATATGTTGAACCCTTGTATCAGAATTGTACTGAAAAAGATGGTATATACAGCATTCATACCGATTTTAAGCAAACAGGTACAACCTCTGGTAGATTCTCTTCTGTTAATCCTAATCTTCAGAATTTACCTCTTGATGGAGCTTGGGCTATGAGAGTAAGAGAGTGTTTTGTAGCAAGGAAGGGTTTTAAATTACTTGGTATGGATTACTCTCAAATGGAGTTAAGGATAATGGCAGATATATCAAATGATAAGCTTTTAATTCAAGATTTTGTTAATGGTATAGATGTACACTCTGCTACTGCAGCTAGGGTACTTAATAAAAAGATTCTTGAAATAACACATAAAGAGAGAAGTTTAGGTAAGACTGTTAACTTTGGGATGATATTTGGTCAAACCTCATTTGGTCTTTCATCTTTACTAGGAATAGATAGGGATAAAGCTGGAGAATATATAACTGCATATTTTGATAACTATAAAGGAGTAGAGGAATATATGAGAAAGACGGAGTATGAAGCATTTGAAAGAGGATATGTACAAACTATGTTTGGTACTACAAGAAATATAGCGGGTATTAGATCTAAAAATAGAAGATTAAGATCTGCTGCAGCTAGAGAGGCTATTAATATGCCAATACAGGGTAGTGAAGCAGACATTATGAAATTAGTAATGAAAGAATTGTATAAATATGTGTCAGAGAAATATCCTAAGAGAGGATATATACTTCTCCAAATACATGATGAGATTGTATTTGAAATAGAGGAGGGAATTGTAGAGGAGTTTTCTAAACAGGCAAAGGAAATAATGTTAAATACGGTAATATTAGAGGTACCCTTTGATGTACATATATCAATAGGTGATTCTCTTTCTGAGTTAAAATAGTTAAATTTTAAATATATAGGTATGTTTAAAAAGCTTTGGTATGTAATATCTCTACTTTTAGGTATATTTGTATTCCTTAAGCTCTTTAGATCTAAAGAGTATTTACAAGAGCAGGTAGAGTCTACTAAGCCCCTAAGGGAGCCAGAATCTAAAGTAGTAACCCCTACTAAGAAAAGAAATTTAAGGAGTTTAAATAGTAGGCAATTAAAAATATTAAAACTATTAGAGAAAAGGAAAGTATTACTACCCTCAGACATATACTCATTACACCCTCAAGTCTCTACAAGGACCTTAAGAAGGGATATGACCTCTTTGGTAGAGCTTAATATTGTAAAGCAAGAAGGTAGTACAAAAGATACTAAATATATTTTAATAGGGTGATATATATGCAAAAGTACTTAGAGCTATGTACTCTTTTTGAAAAGGTAGAATCATTACAATCAAGGACAGAAATGTCTTTAGAGATAGCGAATTTCTTTAAAAAGTGCTCCAGTAAAGAGGTAGAAGTTATCTCATATATGATACAGGGTAGAGTAGCTCCTTTCTTTGTTAATGCAGAGTTTAATTACTCTGAAAAAAGCTTAATAAATATGCTTGAACAGTACACTTCTTTAAATATTAAACAGCAAAGAAAAGAGAGTGGGGATATAGGGGATACTATGTATGAGATATGGGAAAAACAATGTAGTAAAAGCAAATCATTAGATATATTAGAGATATATAATATACTTTGGAACATTATCAATACAACAGGCATAGGCTCTATCTCAAGAAAGAATAAATTGATACTAGAGTGTTTACAAAATTTAAACCCATTGGAGTCTAAATATTTTGTACGAACAATTTGTGGTGAACTTAGATTAGGGTTGAGTACAAAAACTCTGCTTGAGGTATTTTCAATTACAGCAGTTGGAGATAAGGGATTGAAGCAAATATTAGAACAAGCATACGGTGTATGTGCAGATATTGGGTATATTGGGGGTAGGGTAGTAGAGTCTAAGGGTAAAGGTTTAGAAGATATTCATACAACTCCAGGTATTCCTGTTCTTTCTCGATTAGTTCAAAGAGTAGGAAGTTTCGATGAATTGAAAGAGAGATTCGCTGATTATGTATATGTACAGCCTAAATTTGATGGTTTAAGGTGTCAAATACATAAATGGGATGAGAGTAAGTTAGGCAAGGAGAGTGTAAAAGAGAGAGTATGGCATGAGTATCTAGAAACAAAAAATACTGATACAGGATCTCTGTTTGGTAGTGAGGTTAGTAGTAGGTATAGTGTAAAGCTTTTTACTAGGAATTTAGAAGATGTTACAGAAATGTTTCCTGAAATTGTTGAATACGCAAGGAATCTTAAAGAGACTTCCTTCATCATGGACTCTGAAATAGTGGGATGGAATTACAAAAAGGAGAAGTTCTTGTCATATCAAGAGACTATGCAAAGGAGAAGAAAGTACTCAATAGAGAGTAAAAGAGAGGATATTCCGGTTAAAGCCTTTGTTTTTGATTTACTGTATCTTGAGGGAAGCTCTTTGATAAATAGGGATACTAAAGAGAGGATATCTCTATTAGAAAAGGTAGTTGAGGATACCCAAGGGGGTATAGTAATGGCAGAGAGTAAAGAGGTTTCTGTTGGTAAAGAGGTAGAGGATTACTTTAATCTATCTGTAGAGAAGGGGTTAGAGGGAATAATAGTGAAGGATTTAAAGGGTGGGTATAAACCGGGTGCTAGAAATTACGAATGGATTAAAATGAAAAAGAGTATAGACAAGGAGTTAGTAGATACAATCGATATGGTAGTTGTAGGCTACTATAAAGGGTCTGGAAGGAGATCAGAATTCGGCTTAGGAGCGATACTTGGCGCTATATATAACGAGGAGTTGGGAGTATATGACGCAATATGTAAAATAGGAACAGGTATGAAAGATGATATGCTTCGTGATTTGAATGAAAAACTCTCACAAGAGTTAGTAGAGAAACGTCCTAAGGATGTTAGAGTAGGAGATACACTTATCCCTGATGTATGGGTTGTACCTAAATATACCATTACAGTAGATGCAGATGAGATTACAAAAAACATCTCTGTTAGTAAAGAATTAATAGGTGGGGGCCTCTCTTTGAGGTTTCCTAGATTAATAGAATTTGATAGAGATAAGAGTGTAGAAGATATCACCACCGTAAGTGAATTAATAGATATGTACAGTATGAGAAAAAAGAGTTAAAAAGATACTTGCATATGCAGATTTAGTATGTTAGAATTGCCTCACGAGTTTGGGATAAACGAGAAAGGTTT
>DAINAD010000024.1:0-7728 GCA_036733605.1 Patescibacteria group bacterium
ACTTTACTTTTGTATTCTCCAATTATCATAAAACAAATATATCATCTTTCACCACCTTTTACCACTTCTTGCCATTAATGTACCATTATATTTATAAATAGGTCAAGAGTGTAATACTACAAGGTATGTATTATGGAAATATTACTATTAAGAATACAGATTTTTGCAAAGGGTATAATTAGGGGTATACCTAATAGTAGGAAAGTTAGTGATATCTAAAAAGGCTTATTTAAAGCAAGAAATATCTAAAAACAGGTATTATACGTATACTATTCTTCCCATCTTAATTCGGCACCTAACTTTTGTAAATTCTCAACAAAATTAGGATGGGCTCTTTTAATAGAGTCTGCGTTATTAATTACACTTTCTCCATCTATTGTTAATGCTACCATTAGTAGTGCAACTGTTGCTCTAATTATATTAGGTGCATCTACGCTAGCTGGTTTAAGCTCTTTACCACCAAATATTATTACTCTATGAGGGTCACACATTACAATATGTGCTCCGAATTTAATCATTTCGGGTATCCAAAAGAGTCCTCCTTCGTAAAGCTTGTTCCAAAACATTGAGTTACCCTCTGCTTTTACAGCTAATGCCATTATTAATGGAAGTAAGTCTGTAGGGAAGTATGGCCATGGAGCGGCCTCTATCTTTTGTAAAAGGTTTTTAGTAAATGGTTCTACTACCTTAAGATTACCATTACTGCTAGAGTATGCAGTGTCTCCATCATATTTAATCTCTACTCCAAATTTAGCAAACGTTTTATTTATCAATGGAAAGTGTTGAGGTATTGCATTTGTAACCCTAACATTACCACCTGTCATAGCACCAAGTGCTAGTAATGTAGTTATCTCATGATGATCAGAAGATATTGTAAATTGTGTACCATGTAATTTTTTAACACCGTGTACTACTAATGTAGAAGAACCTATACCCTCTATATTAGCTCCCATTTGTACTAAGAAGTTACAAAGATCTTGAACATGAGGCTCTGATGCTGCATTTACCATTATGGAAGTACCTGAGGCTAAACAGGCTGCCATGGCGAAGTTTTCGGTAGTTGTAACTGACATGTAATCTTGCCAAAGCTTACCACCCTTAAGTCCACTCTTTGCCTCTATATGTAATGTCTCATTTGATTTAATCTTAGCTCCTAACTGTTCTAATACCTCTAAATGTGGATCTAACTCTCTAATACCCAGTGAGCATCCCCCTATCTCCTGTTTTACTTCTAACACCTTATGTCTGTGTATTAATGGTGCTAGCAACAGTACAGCACCTCTCATACCCAATGGAAAGCCTGTATCACCAAAGGATGTACAAAATCCAGAATTATCTATCTTAATCTCTCCCTTCTCCTTATTCCACTCTACCTTAGAACCTAAACTACTCATTAACTCTATTAATTTACCAACATCTGTTAACTCCGGGAAATTACTAATGGTAACAGGCTCATCTGTAAGTAATGTAGCACAAAGTATTGGTAATGCAGAATTTTTGTTTCCTGCAGGTGTAATCTCTCCATTTAGTTTATTTCCACCCTTAACTATTAATTTTGACATATTAGTAATTAAAAAATATTAATTTCACACTCTAAATCTAAATTAGTATTAGATTTAAAATCATGCTGTATTTTTTTGATAAAGGAGTATATCTGATTACCAGAGGCATTAGAATAGTTGGTGATGATTAGAGGGTGATATATCCATGTACCAACCTCCCCTTCTCTTTTGTTCTTCCATCCTAGTCTCTCTAAGATATATGCTGCAGGTATCTTAACGATATCTTTTTTATCAGTATCATACTTTGGTAACTCAGGATATATCTTTAGTAATCTTTCATACTCTTTTATATTTATTTCAGGATTTTTAAATGTACTACCACAAGAGCCATACTCTTGAACTTTCGGTAATTTACTTTCTCTAATTTTTACAATAGCGTTGTATATATTTTCTGGATTAATATCCTTACCCTCTAACTCTTCCTTTATACCACTGTATTCTAAATATTTACTATCTACTTCCCCTTTATACTTTTTTAATCTAAGAGTAATACTTTTAACAATTACTTTATCCTTTAGCTCATTTTTAAATATACTATCCCTATACCCGAATTTACATTCATTGTTTTCTAATACATACTCTTTCCAATCTTCCAAATTAAGGAATGTTACATTAAGGAGTAAATCTTTTATCTCAATACCATATGCACCTACATTTTGTATTGGTGTAGCACCTACAGTACCTGGTATTAATGCTAAGTTATGTATACCTAAGAGTTCTTTTTTTACACACCACTGTACAAAGTGATTCCAATCCTCTCCTGCATTAACTTGTATATCAATGTAATCCTCTGTCTCATTTAATATCTTTTTACCTTTATTTTTAATCAAAAGAATTGTACCTTTGAAATCCTTTGTAAAGAGAATATTGGAACCACCTCCAAGTATTAAGAATGGATTACTTTTTATATATTTCTCTAAGACCTTTTTTGAAAAATCACTCTCTTTCTCTAAACATATGAGAGTCTCTGTACAACAATCTACCTTAAAGGTATTGTAATCCTTTAAGGATATATCACTTTCTACCTTCATTAACAAAGTATATATTAAAATTGGGAAAAACAGTAGTACTAGGAACTTTTCAAAATATCATTTAACATACTATGTGTAGCATTCGTAGGGAAAAGTTTCTCTAATCTCTCACTATCTATCTTTGTAATCTTTTCTTTCTCTTCTAATCTCTCTATTTCTTTTTTAAGATTACAACCCTCTAAATATTTCTCTTCTAATATATTTGCACTACCAATATCTTCTAAGACCTTTGCATTAAGATATTGTTCGTTATGTGTAACCCAAGGTATTGGAATGAAGAGAGCATATTTTTTTAATACCCCTATTTCATATACAGTGTTAGCACCAGATCTTCCTACAAACAAGTTCATACTATTTAGTACATATCCAATATTTTTTTCATCAATATATTTTTTAATTACAAACCTCTCTTTTAAATCGTCAGAGAGAGAATTTCTTTTTTGTACTGCTTTATCAAAATCCTTATGTATTTCATTATCACCTGTTTGAAGTAATACTCTGTAAGAAGAAAGAAGCTCCTCTATATTACCTATTACCTTTTCATTTAAGACATGGGAACCTAGACTACCTCCTGATATATATACAAATGGAAGAAAGGGATTCCTATCTACAAGATTTAATATCTCAATATTTGTATATTCAGTTTTCTGTTTTAGAAATATTTCCTTTCTAACTATATTACCTACATGTATTACCTTCTTTTTATTAAAATATTTTATTGAATCTCTAAAAGCTATGTATATCTTTTTAGCGAATATTCCCACTACCCTATTAGAAAGCCCTACAGAAGCTGTTTGTTCATGTAGATATATTGGTTTACCAAAGAGTAATCCTGCTATACAAACGGGCACAGAAACAAAACCTCCAGTAGATATTAGGATATTTGGTTTCTGCTTATTTAAAATTGATATTGCATCAAAAAATCCCAAAAATGTTCTTAAGAGTAAAGAGATTGTTTTAGGAGAAAACCTCCTATTAAGTTTACCTGCTCTAATGAAGTACTTTTCGATATTAATATCTTTAAAGCTTTTCATTTCTAATGAATTCCCTACCTTCTCTCCCTCCATTCCTAAATCCCCTCCTACATATGTAATATTTTTAGAAGGAATATCAAAATCCTCTATTAAGGTACCTATTAATCCCTTAGCAACAGAGATATGCCCTCCACTACCACCTCCAGTTATTAATATCTTTGTTTCTGATTTAAGCATCCTGTGTATATCTACTAACATTTAAAAGTAAACCTAAAGCCATCATTGTTACTATTGTACTAGATCCACCGTATGTTAGGAATGGTAGAGGTATTCCTGTTAAAGGAACTAACCCTACATTAGCAGCCATATTTAAAAATGCTTGGCATGTTAACCATATTGTTATTCCTACTGCTAGTAATTTCCCCTCCTTATCTACAGAGTGTAGCGCTATTCTAAATCCTCTTAAGAGGAAAAATATCCAAGAAAGTACCATTAATACTCCACCCCAGAGGCCTAGCTCTTCAAGTAATACAGCAAAGGTTGAATCTGTGAAAGCGGTATTTTCTACTAAGTATCCAAATCTTTGACGAGACTGACCAAACCCCTTACCCCAGAATCCTCCACTCCCAATACCAATTAAAATCTGTTGCATTTGATATCCCGATCCCCTAGGGTCTGAAACCTCTCCTGTAAGTACTAAATTAAAATATGTTTGTATACGAGAGAGCCTATACGGTTCTAATATGGCAGCAATTATCCCCAAAGGTATGGTAAGTAGAAGTACTCCTAATGAGCCAACGGTATGTGCTTTGTCTTTGCCAGACACAAAGAACATTAGTACTGCTGTAATACATATTATCATTGTAGTACCTAAATCAGGTTCAATGAGTATGAGGAGGGCAACTGTTCCTAATATTGCTACAAAACCAGCTAAGCTACGTAAAAAACCTTTTTTAAATGCATCTTCGAATTTAGTATAGTTGTGTTCTCTTTTAGAAAGCCATGAAGAGAAGTACATAACTACAGCTAATTTAGCAAATTCAGCAGGTTGTATTTGAGGTAAACTACCAATCTGAAACCATCTCTTAGAGCCGTTAGTGGCCTCTCCTACAATGAGAACTAATATTAGGAGTATTACAATACCAATTAGAAATATGAGGGAACCTTTTAACAGTTTTCTGTAGTCAATGAAGTAAAATATTAATGCAGGAACTATACCTAAAACTAACCAAAGTAGTTGTAATTGTGCAAAGTAGAACTGATTACCTAATTCTTGACTAGCCTTATATACACTAGCATCATATATCATTACTATGCCAAATATTGCCATTCCGATGGTAAACATTAATACAGACCTATCAGGTGCATGTGCAGTCGAGGAAGCTTTCCTTTTTGATTTCGGTTTTCTTGTCATTGTATGCCTATTAATATACTATATATCTTAATATGACTCAAAGTAAAAGAAAGATTATTTTAGTAGTAGGAGGACCTGGTGGTTCAGGTAGTTCCACTATTTCCAATATGCTTGCTAACCATTTTAAATTACCAAGGATATATGCTGGAGACCTTTTTAGAAAGGAAGCTAAACAAAGAGATATTGAATATTTCGAAGAGTTCTTACAACAGATATCTCAAGGTGGTAATACGCTAGATTTAGAGATTGATGGTATGTTAGAAGAGTATGCTAAAAAGGGGAATATTGTAATTGAGAGTAAGGTATTTGGTGCATTAGTAAAGAGTAAGGATATTGATATTACAGCCTCTATATGGTTAGGAGCTAATATTCATACTAGAGTAATGAGACATTTAGGAAAGAGAAATCTTAAGGGTTTGAGAAAGATATGGGAGTATGTGAAGATTAGGTATAACTTGGGGAGAAGGTGGAGGATTGATAGGGAGAAGTATGGTAGGTTATACAAAATTAAATATGAAAAGCCTTCTTTGTACTATGATATTGTTTTGGATACATCTAAACTAAATGAAAAGGAAACATTTAATTTAATTTTAGAAAAATTAAAAGATGGAGGATATATCAAAGGGTAGTACAAATACACCAGTCACAGATGATACAACAAAACCAGTACAAGATACTCAGGTTATTGAACAGGCAACTAATCCAGAAGATTTGGATAGTATGTGGTTAAGATGGAAATGTCTTAACTGTGGTTTTGTGTATGAGGGAGTACAAGAGTTAAAGAAGTGTCCTAAGTGTGGTAATGAGAATCCAGATTTATTCACTGATGTTGATTAATATGCCGAGAGGGGGAATCGAACCCCCACTCTATTGCTAGAACGGGATTTTAAGTCCCGCGCGTCTGCCTATTCCGCCATCTCGGCTAAGAGTTATGTATTTTAAACTAGATTTACCCTTTTATCAATATATTACTATCCCTGTATTTCCTAAATATGACCAGTAATATTTAAAGGAGCTTACAGATTGATATCTCTTTCCAAGCCATGGGTCATTTGTAATTACTGTAGTTGGAGACTGAGGTGTCCCTATATATCCTACTATGACTTCAGAGTGCATACCTTTGTATCCTGTATATCCCCCATCTAAAGTAAATGCTCCCTTTGGAAGTGTTCTACCATTGTAAACATATACTAAGACAGGATGACCACTTTTAACCTCTAAAAGGGCAGATGTTAGATTCCAACCTCTTTTTATTGAATTACTAACTCCCTTACTAGATATATATGAAGAGATTGGGCCCCAATGTACTCCATATTTATCTACCCAATCAGCATCAGGATTTTGTCCTATACCTACTCCACTCTTTATGGTTCCCTCACTTATATATATACCTTTATATCCTAAAACCATCCTTGCTGCAGCAATATTACAGGTAAATGATTCCTGTTGTCCGTAATATGGAACATTTAGTAAAAATGTTTGATGCTTTGTAGTAAAAGATGTAGATATGGTAGAGGTGGAATCTATACCATATATTGCCTTTACTCCCTTTCCTATACTTACTGTATATTTAGTACTGTAAGGGAGAGTATTTGCGAATTTGTAGTACATTGTATTCCCACTCCATGAAAAGCTCCCATTAATGTTAGGAGAAATTGAAAATCTCTCTTGTACACTAGTATGATCTACAGGTTGATTAAAGGTTAGTGATATGTAAGAGGTTGTTAATGATACATTGGTTGACCAATTACGAGGAGATGCATACAGTAATCCTACATATCCTGGTGTCTTAAAACTTAATGTAATATCTTTTTCAATATATCCTCCTAAAACATTCTCTAAACCATTTAGTATGGTTACTGTGTACTGTGTATTTTTAGCAAAACTACTCTTAGGAGTAAATATTAATTGTTTCTTATCAGAGGAAAGGGATATATTACCCTCTACCTGCGGAGAAATCTTAACCCTATCTTTTAAAGTATCCTCATTTAGAGCTACTTCAAAATTAATAACTAAGGGCTCACTATTAGATAGATATCCACTCTCCCTATTAAAATTTTTAATACCAGGTGCAGGAGCAGTCTTAAAGGTTAATTGAGTCTCTACCTCTTGTGATTGAGTAGAGATTTTTTCTAATGTAATTGGATTGTAAATGATGATACTCTTTATTACTTCTAAGCTATATGTAGTACCCTGTTTTAACTTCTCTGGTTGTATTGTAACAGTATCATCTAAATCTCTAATGATTTTGTATTCAGCGTAAGGTGTAAATATTGCAGACCACTCTACTGATTGTTGATCATTACTATCTAAATCTAGTGTAATGGGTTGTACAACACTAACATTTTGAATATCGGTACCCAGTACAACTTCTTCAATTACTGGAGCTTTAGGTGTAAAAAACTCTTGACTATTTTCATGTTTACTTGCCCAAGGAAATATCCTTTGAATACCTGTGGTATATATTACTACCTTCTGATCTGGTAAGAATGATTCTAGTGGTACAATCCTTACACTTTCTACAAGGCTTTCTAATCCTAGAAAGTAGTCATATTCTAATGTAATATTACTTTCTGGTGATACTGTAATCTTTATATCAGATTTCTTTAATGGAGATGTAAAATTTAATGTTATATCTCCTGTTGTTTCTAATATCTTACTATCATTGTCTAAAAATACGTGTGGTACAGTAAAAAGGGATACAATCGAAAGGGAGAGTGTAAGTAAAAAGATTAATCCTATTTCTG
>DAINAD010000025.1:0-7655 GCA_036733605.1 Patescibacteria group bacterium
TTAAATTAATTCTTTTCTAATGTTTTTAATAGCTCTAAAGCATTCTCTGAAGCCTCTTCATCTACCATTAATTTTGATAAATCCTGAAGAAGCTGCCAGAATCTCTTTGGCTCATGTACTGCAAATATCTCACATAAAGGCTCAGTCCTACCCGGTAACTTCAATCTAATGTTTGCAGGTCCATTGTTTTGTATTTTCCTTACTATTTCAGGAGCTGAATCCTTCTTAGCAACACTCGCTAGTGTAGTAAAGGCATTTACTAAAATATCCTTAGAAGGTATAAGGTCTAGCTCTACCTCTTTAATATCTCTAATCTGAGACCAAGATATCATTATTCTATCCTGACCACCACCATATTTTCTAGTTAGCTGTTCTGTCTCACTCTTCCTCTTCTCATACTCATACATATTTCTTTTTGGATTAGATATCTCTATACCTGCAGAGGTGATGCTTAAAGTCTGACCCTCTCCTCTATAACCTCTTACATACCAGAAATTAATCCACATATTTCTAAACATCTGAAGACCCTCATCTGTCTCATTAAATCCTAAGGATTTTAAAGCTTTATTTACTCTTTCCTTCTTCTCATGTGATAGATATGTTAAAGAGGTAGTACCCTCAAATTCATTTTGAAGTGTTGCAGATGTTTGCATAATACCTTTAAATACAGATTCCTCTTTTGCAATATCTAACGTAGATTTTATAATAGAGGCGGCAAGTAAAGCAGTTTGGAATCTATCATTGTTTACCAAAGGCAGAAGTTGCTCAATATTTACTGCTAAGAGTAATTTTTCTAATATATCACTCTTGTTAAATCTTTCATACTCAAATGTAAGATTTAGTGCCTGTTCTAAATCTTTCCATACTTTCTCTTTTTTCTCTGACAACTGGTCACTTTGAACATATGCATCATTTCTTAAATCAGGATGATCTATTAACCAACAAGATAAAACAGTGTTAAGAGATGTTTTATCCCCTGTAGTATGTTTAGCATATAGATAACTCTGCAAGTAATGCTGAATAAAATGTTTTCTTTGAGCAGGAGTAAAAGAAATATGTAAGAAAGGCTCAGAGCTATCGTGCTTATATACCATTTTCAAATCTGTAGGAACAAAGAAAAGAGTTCTAAGATTTTCATTCTCGGGATTATCATTTCCTTTATCATCCTCTACCCACTCGTAAAAAGAGGGAGATACTAAGATACCAAGAATTCGATTTAAAAATTCCTCTTCATTTTCAATATCAATATGTACTTTCTTACCCTCTATACTAGAGTTAATACCCAACACTTTGAGACTATCGCTTAACTCTTCTGAGAAATTCACTGTTTCTAATATTATACCCCTACCATTTTTGTAAATTTCAATTTCATCTAAATCAATTATGTCAACTATTTGAGAGTACTCACTTAGGTATTCGTAGAGAGTTTTTAACAAAACATCTGGATCTTCTCTGTCTATATTTACAGTAAATCTTACCTGAGGTATAGTACACATCCTTTTTGCATCCATTACTATTCTCTTTTCTATCTCTTCTCTCTCTTCTCCTAAATAGTCTACTACTGTTACAGCACCCCCTTTATACTGCTCTGATAATTTCTTACCAACAAGATTTATCATTCTTAAATTATCAAAGTAATTAGAATCTTTACTATTAGGAGCATTCCTCATTAAAGAATTTATTATGTAATTAAAAAGTTCGTTATCTTTATTAAATAGTTCTACTAAATCCCTATTAAACTCCCTACTTTTGAAAAAGAGTGACCACTCTTTAGTACTTTCAAAAAACTCTAAGTTCTCCTCTAGTCTTACATCCCCATCCTCTTTACCAAGTAGAAAATCTATAGCTTTCTCACCCTTAACATGCTTTTTAGAATCTTTTACTTCTGTATATCCCTTAAAAAGTAACTGATTCATTTGCTTAACATCTGCACTAAACAGAACCATTAATATTTTTCTAATATCAGCCCTTTCAGATTCTTGCATATTCTCATCAAAACAGTACATATCAACATATCTCTTAATTACATCCATATACATATATGGAGTATATTCATGCATACTTCTTAATACATTTGAGCCCTCTTTTCTAAACCAATCCCAAGAAAGATATTTAGGATTGTTAAATCCTTTATCTAATATCTCGCTATATGTAATACCTAATTCTAAATCTGTTTCTTTTACTCTTGAATGTTTCTCTTTAGATTTCTCTAGATTAATTTCATACCTTCTTACTGCATCTACTACAGAGTACAATTGCTTGTCAAAGAGTAAGTTAGACATAAATCTTTCAGAGAGGATATTAAATCTTGAATCCTTATCCTTAGAGAACTCCCCTATTCTTTTTAATATCTCTATCCCTCTATATCTCCAACTACTATCTAGAATATCTTCCTTTGGGGTTGGATATCTTAATTGTAAGAGGAAGTGCTCTCTAAACTCTTCATATTTATTTTCTACAAAACCAGGAGTTCTGTATAGCTCTAGGGTACTATTAAATCTTTCATACTGTTGGATTTTCCTTTCTGAATCTTTTATACAATCCTCTACATCAAGATCACTAAATTCTTTATATACATTCTGTAGAGTATTAATAGGGAGGGATTCTCCGGATTGCTCATACATATGTAGAGCATATACATTCTCTTTACTACTCCAAAAAGCTAAATGTGCAAAAGAATGTTGAGAAAAATATCTATTTAGAGTTGGTCTTAATGTCTTTAACTTTTCTTCTCTTTCCTGCCCATCTCCAGCTATCTCATAGGTTTGGAGATATTCATCTAACATTTCTTTAATAAGGGTGGAAGTTATACTCTCTCCCTTTATCTCACCCTCTTCAAAAGCATATGTGTTAAGTAATTCACTACCTTTTTTTGTATGCCAGAATTTCTCATTAGATGTTCTCTCTATACACTCTTTATACCTTTGAGGATTGTTCTTGTGTAATCTATTTAAGTACTGATATCCCGTTGGATCCTCTAAAAGTGTTCTTTCAAAGATATCAGCTGCATATTTCTCTTCATATGAACCTTTCTCTCTAACCCTATCTATCATTTCAAAAGGATTTCTAAAACTAATTCTAGAATTAATCTTATATCCCTTGCTATATCCTTTACTTAACCATATATCTTGATACTGTCCTAATTTCTCAACAACCTCTTTGAAATGTCTTTTCAATATCTCACCTTGAAAAACTCCAGATACTTTCGACTCTTCTAAATACCCCCCACTATGTTTTGAGAAATAGTTAATACCCTTACCACCGTTCTCGAGACGATTACTGTAATTACTCTCTACTAATTCATCATATTCCTTTTCTGTTAGAGTCTTTAAATATTCAAAACTTTTTGGATTATCAAATATGCTACGAGCAAAAACATTAACTGCGTACTTCTCATCAGCAGTTCCTGTCTTTCTAATATGCTCTATCATTTCAAATGGGCTTTTAAAAGAAACCCTCCTATTCAATTTGTACTCCTTTCTATACCCCTTTCCAAACCATATATCATTGTACTCTCTAATCTTACTATCAATGATTTCTTCACGTTCTTTAAAATTGCTTGCAAATGCACATTCTACTGCTTTAGTAACTTTTGAGTCATTTGAAGTCTCATCCATTCTTCTTTCTACAATCTCTGTATATTTTCTAAAATCCTTCTCCCTTAAACTAGTAAAATATCTATTTGCTACATCAATATATCCTTTGGAATCTGAGAGGTTTAATTTTGAAAAAATTTCTTCTCTTACAATTGGCTCATCTTCAAGTAGTATATTTTCAAAAGCTTCTGCTGCTTTTTTCTCTTCTTCACTACCCGTTTCTTTAATATATTCCATCATTTGAAATGGAGTATTAAAAGATGTTTTTTCATCTAATTCATAGCTCTCCCTATATCCATCTCCAAACCATATATCATGATATATATTTAGATTCTCCTCTATTTTTTCATAGTCAAAATTTTTACTTTCTTTCTCTATACTCACAATATTTAGTTGCTTAATTTAAAATATATATACAGTGACTAACATATTCAAAATATTTAAATACATTAGTCACCGGTGAATAGGGGTATGTAACAATGCAATTAAGCAAAGATTACCTATATACATCGGTGAGATAAAAATTTATGGTGTAATGCGAACTGCTTCTGGAAATAACCATTCCCTAATAATGTTGCCAGGAATTGTATCCCACCAAAGGCTCTGAAAGAATTCAATCGCTCTTATCCATATTTTTTCTCCAACTAATTCCCAAAGGAATGCTGATGCTGCTGGAGTTATGATAACTATGGCCAAAGCCATACCAAATCCTCCCAGACTTGCAGGTCCATTAGGCATATTTTCAATAACATTCTTGAATATTTCAAAGAATAAGAAGAGACTAATAATCGCCCATAACCTATCTGTGTTTTCTGCTCCTTCGAACACTTTTGTAATAACACTTAAGTATGGACTTTCTCCTATTCCCTTAGTTATGTTGTACATCTTATCAATATTCTTAAGAATGTATGGTGCCAACAACGGAATTAATAATGCTGGGAGGAAAAACTGCAAAACAAATGTTATTGCTTTAGGCAATTTCATCGTCCCCAGTGCGACAGGTGCTATTTTCTTTCCTACTACAAATACAATGTAATAAGCTAGAGCTGAACCACCAGTCAATATAAACAAATAGAAAAACTCTTCCATGATATTCTCCTTTCATTTTTGTCTGTTGAATTTTTTCTTTTCAAAAGCTTTAATTGATTTTTCAAATCTCTTTCTCTCCTTTCTATTTTTTGCTAAACTCCTCTTCTCCAATATATGATTTATCAGATCTCATCAGATGTAAGTGATTACCAATGGAACACGTTGTGTTACCATTTAGCATTCTTCCAAGTGATTGTTCCTGAGAAACCTTTACCCAAGACCCATCCGTTGGGATATCAATTTTAGAAGTGTCCCACTCCATATGAACGTAGAGGAACTCTTCTCCGGAGTTAGTACGCAGTGTAATAATACCTGCATTACAACTTCCTCCATCCCAATATCGGGCTTGACCATCAGCTATGGCGACTACCTTAAAAGCAGGTAATCCATTCATAGCTATATCTATTCCGTTATGAAGATTGCCATACCACATAGATGTACCCCATGCGTACCAGAGGAACGATCCTCCTGGTGCTGGCCATAAGTACCCTTCTACTGAAGCGTACTCTTCATCTTCATCTTCATATTCATCCTTATCTTTATCGTTGTCTTTCTCTTTTTCTTCTTTCTCTTCTTTTTCCTTTTCTTCTTTTATCTTCTCCGCTATCTGTTTCTCAACCTCTTCTTTTACAGAGTCTTTCAGCTCTTTGGCCCTTTCATATATCCTTACAGCTCCACTAGGATCTGCATTCCATATTAGACCAACAGAAGCAAATTCAGAAGCGAACTCCTCTTGAGATTGAGTTAAAGAAATCTTTACTTCATCAGCTATAAAGTAGCATGCTACTTCTGCTGCTACTTCTGGTTCCCATAGGGAACCTTGTACATTGTATCTGGCAGCATTCCTTGCGAATGTCTCCGGTAAAAACTGGAAACATCCTAATGCTCCAGCATAACTAGCACATTGGTTAGGACGAGGTAAACTCTCCTGCTCTAACGTGCACATGTTAGCTCCTGTTTCATACTCTTTAAGAGCAAGTAACAGATTAGCATCACATGCAACTCCATTTGCTTGAGCATTCCTTACTCCAATAGAAATGTAGTCCCATGTATTATTACTAATACCTATTGGCTGAACCACAGGGTCCGCCTGAACTACAATTGGATATGGATCTACCTGTTTAAACAGGGAGATTATCCAAAATGGTAATACAAAAAGTGTCATAGCGAAGAGAAAACCCTCTGCTATGTTAATAATTGCAATTAAGATATTCCCAATGATAGGCCAATTAAGGACCTCTCTTTTGAGAATTATTGCTACTTTGTGTATGAACCATCTGCTTAATGCAAATGTGACGATGCAGAGAAGTATTACTTTCCCTATTATCACCATTAAGTCATCTATTTTAGTTAACTCTAAAATATATGAAGCTAACTGTGCGAGTAATGGAAATTTCTCTTTTAGCCAAAAATATACAGCTAAGAGAGGGGAAACAGCGATGAATATATCAGCAAGAATATGTAATGCCTCTTTAATGAAATCTCCCTTTTTCTCTTTCGGAAGAATCCATTTAACAAGAAGGCTTACAAACATCATTGATACTAGATATATTGTAAGGGATTCAAAGATATCCCATACGCCTAGCATCTCAAAGATTGTTTTAAGAATAGGCCATACTATGGCCCAGAGCTTCGTAAGCTCTTCCATAATATGCCTCCTTTTTTAGAATTGTCTAATTCCCGACCCTTAAAAACCCTAATTTAAGAGTTTCTAAATGTCAGGAACTAAACTAAAAGGAAATATACCGATATATATAACTACCCCTATTCACTTGTTAAAGAACAGGGCAGTTCTTTTTAGAGTGTGACTATGAGATATATAAAAGTGTAAATACAATTGTATATCTTTATCGATAAAATACCGATATCACACTACTACTGTGATTATATTTCTAACACTACTATAAGTCAATAAAATGGACACCTTGCTCTCTACTCTCCTTTATGTAAAAATCAATTAATAAATTGCTTTAAAATATGTATGAAAATTAAAAATATCCACGCTATTGAAATACTAGACTCTAGAGGAGTACCTACCATATCTACGGAAATAGAACTGTACAGTGAAGACAAGGCAAGAGGAGATGTACCTAGTGGAGCCTCTACTGGTGAAAATGAGGTATTAGAACTTAGAGATGGAGATAAGGGGAGATATAAAGGGAAGGGTGTATTAAAAGCAATAGAGAATGTAAATACAGTAATAAAGGATGCTGTAGTAGATAAAGATTTTGAAAGTCAGAAACAGTTTGATGATTTTTTAATACAGTTAGATGGAACACCAAATAAATCTAAATTAGGAGGTAATGCAATACTCTCCTGCTCTATGGCATTTTGTAGAGCATGCTCCATTAGAGTAGGACTACAGCTATATCAGTACTTAGGAATGATATATTGGGATAAACAGTACTCAGAAGAGAAGTTTAAATTACCTAGACCACAGATATTGTTAATGGAAGGGGGAAAACATGGTAACTGGTCTACTGATATACAGGAGTATATGGTCATACCTAAAGAAAATAGCTTCCCTAACTTTAGAGAAACTCTAAGAGCAGGTAGTGAGATATTCCATACCATACATGACATATTAGATAGTAAGGGATACTCTGTAGGAGTTGGATATGAGGGAGCATTTGCTCCTAAAGAGTTACAATCAAACAAAGAGGCTTTAGATATATTAGTAGAGGGTATTAAGATAGCGCGATACGATGGTAAGTTTGAAATAGCATTAGATGTAGCATCTTCAGAGTTTTTTAATAAAGAGAGTGGTAAATATGAACTAAAAAGAGAAAATATAATAGTAGATGGTAGAGAGTGGTTAAATATTCAAAAGGATTTGTATTCACAATATCCAATGTATTCCATAGAAGACCCTATGGATCAGAATGCTTGGAGTGATTGGAATATGTTTGTACAAGAATTAGGAAGTAAATATCAAGTAGTTGGAGATGACCTCTTAGTAACTAATACAAA
>DAINAD010000026.1:0-7562 GCA_036733605.1 Patescibacteria group bacterium
TATTAAAGAGTATGAACAGATGACTCTCGCTATGCTTCGTGCTGAAGCAAAGAAATTAGGTATGGAGGACTTTATGGAACTCCAGAAAAGAGAGCTTATGATTGAAATATTAAAGAAATCTACCTCCGATGAGGGGTATGTTTTTGTTGAAGGAATTTTAGAGGTTCAAAAGGATGGTTCTCATGGTGTCTTAAGAACTGATGGAGTACTTCCTGGAGATAATGATGTATATATAGGGGGATCTCAGATTAAGAAGTTTAGTCTTAGAACAGGAGATGTTGTATGTGGTCCTGCTAGATTACCTAAAGAGAAAGAGAAGTATCTTAGCTTACTAAGAGTAGATACTGTATATGGTAAGCCTGCTGCAGAGGCAGCAAATAGGCCTGTTTTTATGAAAATGACTCCAATATTTCCTAATAGACAGATTAAGTTAGAAAGTAAACCAGAAGTTCTTTCTACTAGGATGATAGATTTACTTTCTCCTATTGGTTTTGGTCAAAGAGCTATGGTAGTTTCTCCTCCTAAGGCTGGTAAAACATGGTTACTTAAAGATATTGCAGATGGTATTGCTGCTAACAACCCTAAAGCTAAATTAATAGTAGTACTTGTAGGTGAGAGACCTGAAGAGGTTACTGATATGAAGAGATTTGTAAAAGGAGAGGTATATGCTTCTAACTTTGATGAGCTTCCTGAGCATAACTGTAGAGTTGCTGAGATGGCACTTCAAAAGGCTATGTGTATGGTAGAGTGGGGAGAGGATGTCATTATCTTAATGGATAGTATTACTAGATTAGCTAGAGCATACAATATTACTATGCCTACATCAGGTAAAACACTTTCAGGTGGTTTTGACCCAGTTGCACTGTATCCTCCAAAAAGGTTCTTTGGTGCTGCTAGAAACTTTGAAGAGGGTGGTAGTCTAACAATTATCGCTACTGCTTTAGTAGAAACTGGTAGTAGAATGGATGATTTAGTATATGAAGAGTTTAAAGGTACAGGTAATATGGAACTACATTTAGATAGGTCACTTGCTAACAAGAGAATATATCCATCTATAGATGTAACTAAGTCTGGTACAAGAAATGAAGAACTATTACTAGGTAAGGAAGTATTGAATCAATCATGGAGAATTAGAAGAATGATAGAGATATTAGATCAAAACGAAAATCCTACTGAAGTACTTGTAAGTCAGCTTAGAAAAACAAAATCTAACGAGGAATTCCTCGCCACACTACATGAGGCCTAATTTTGGTATAATGTGTAGTATTTCAAATGGAAAATAAAGATTCGCAACACAACATATCGGGTTTAAGCTTTCGAGACCTTTCCATAGATTCTCAGGAATCTAATCAAGAGGGTGATTTTATATTCTTAGATACAGATATCTCTAATGATTCGGATTTAAGTAGAGCAAGGAAAGTATTCCAATTTATAGCTAAGAGATTTAATCCTAGGAAGGGGTTTTTAGCATTTCTAATCGACTTTATTGAATACAATCTCTCTAGATTAAGAATTGTTTGGGTATTAACCTCTGTACTTTTTGATATTTTCTTTAAGAGTTTTGAGTCTGTTAAAAACAGTATTGTAAGAAGGATGTTCTGGGGTAGGGGAGCTTTTCTTAAGTATGTTATACAGATAGCTAGTATTGTTTTAGCCTTCATATTAAGTATCTCATATATCTATAGGACACCAACTATTATTAATGCAAATGAGGAAGATCTCGACTATATATCTGTTGCTGAGAGTGATTTAATTGCTATGAATGCTACTCTTAATACGGCAATTCCAAAGGATAGAGAGAGAAGAGGAACTGATACATATATAGTTATGAACGGTGATACACTCTCCACTATAGCTAGTAAATATAATATATCGGTTGCTACAATTAAATGGGCAAATGGTTTAGGTTCTGATTTAGTAAAGCCTGGACAAGAGTTAGAGATTCCTCCAGCTGATGGTGTACTAATTAAGGTTAAAAAGGGTGAGACATTAGCATCCTTAGCAAAAAAGTATGCAGGTAACGAACAATCCATAGCTGACTTTAACTGGTTAGATTACCCATTTACCTTAGTAGCAGGACAAGAGCTCTTTATTCCTGATGGTAGAATGCCTGAGGCTCCAAAGCCTGTGTATGCAGGTACACCTCAATCATATTCATCCGGAACAAGTAATCCAACCAAATATACAAGTTCATATGTTGATCCTAATGTAGGAAGATTTTTAGGATGGCCTGTTGCAGGAGGTACTGCTAGAATATCCCAATACTACAAAGGGACATTACACAGGGGTATAGATATCGCTGATAGGAACTTACCAAATCTTAAAGCTGCAGCTGGTGGTACCATTATCTTTGCTGGTTGTGCAGGTTACTGTCCTCCTTTAGGTTCTACATATGGTGGTTCAGGATATGCTTGGTCTATCCAAATTGACCACGGTAATGGATATACCACATGGTATGCTCACTTAAAGAATATATATGTAAGAACTGGTCAGAAGGTTAGTAAGGGTCAAACTATTGGTCAATTGGGTTCTACAGGTAGATCTACTGGTCCTCACGTACACTTCGAGTTAAGACGTGGTGCAGCATACGGTACTCAAATCAACCCTATGCTCTATACCAGTTGGTAATATTTCAGTATAATTGTGCGAAGTAGGGCTCATAGTTTAGTTGGGAGAACATCGCATTCGCATTGCGAAGGTCGCCGGTTCAACTCCGGCTGAGTCCATGTAAATATGGGCCTGTAGCTCAGTTGGCTAGAGCACATCGCTGGCAGCGATGGGGTCAGGGGTTCAAACCCCCTCAGGTCCACATTCTTCTTGTAGTTACTTTTTCTTAAATGTACAATGATATTAGAAATAATTTGATATTTTTAATACAGTGAATAGGAAAACCCTCATTATTTCCCTCTCAATAGCTGCTGTAATACTACTAATAGCTACGATAATCCTCTATATATTGTATATAAATAAAGTTAAAAAAGATCCAGTAGATATACCAGACCAAAAGATTACATATTTAGTTTCTACTGGTAATTTCGAAATAGATTTGTTTAGACAATCCTTTTTAGATTCTACTAAACCAAATACAGTAATATCACCCTTTAGTGTTAAATTAGCTATGTCTATGGCAACAGAGGGGGCTAATGGATATACCTTAGAGCAACTACAGGACATATTACAGGTTACTGTTGGTTCTAAGGATGTCTTTAAAGGTTTAATGGACGACTTAAATACTAGTGAGGATATTACTCTTAATATTGCTAATTCTGTATGGAGTAGGCAGGGATATCAATTTAAACAAACATATATTGATATCCTTACTAATTACTACTTAGCAGAGGCTAGAGAGTTAGACTTTTCAGAGCCTTCCTCTAAGGATGTAATTAATGCTTGGGTAGATAGAAAGACAGAGGGTAAGATTAGCAAGATAGTGGATAGTATAGATAAAAGTCATATAATGTTTCTAATTAACGCTATATACTTTAACGCAGATTGGAAAGAGCAGTTTAAGGAGGAGTTTACTCAGATTAGACCCTTTACTCTTGTAGATGGAACACAGGTTAATATAGATACTATGCATATGTCTTCTGAGTTAGAATATTTTGAAAACAATGATTTCCAAGCAGTAGAGCTACCATATGGTAAAGAGGGTAGGTTTGTAATGAGAGTTTACTTACCAAGAGAAGATAAAGAGATAAAGGATTTTGTTTCTGAGTTAAGAAATGATGGTCTTAATGATTGGAAGGGGAAATTTAATAGTAAGAGTGTTAATTTGGCGTTACCCAAATTTAAAATAGAATATGATACAAGTCTTAAAAACACTTTACAGAAATTAGGTATTAAAGATGCATTCCTTCCTGGTATAGCAGATTTTGGAGAGATGGTACCTGTTAGTTCAAAAGAGGTATATATAGGAGATATAAAGCATAAGACATATATAGATGTAAGTGAGAGAGGTACAGAGGCTGCTGCAGTTACCTCTATTGAGATTGTAGATACCGCTATGCCAGAAGCAGAAAAGATATATGAGATGGTAGTAGATAGGCCGTTCTTCTTTACAATTGAGGATACTCAAAACGATCTTTACCTCTTCATGGGTACCATATTAAATCCGGTAGGTAATATGTAGTTTCGTTTACATATGTACAACAGAAGGTTAGGGATATTGAATACTTTTCACAGCTATGTAAAACGGCTTAATAGAGGGAACTTTTCAAATTGAGATATTTAAAGTAAAATACTACACATAACTAATATACATATATATAGGTATGAGTAAGGAGTACAATCCAAAAGAGTTTGAGAGTAAATGGCAAAAGAAGTGGTTTAAAGATCTTTCCTACGAGGGTAAAGATTTCGATGGTAAACCTAAGTACTTCCTTTTAGTGGAATTTCCATATCCATCTGGTCCTGGTACACATATTGGTCATGCTAGAAATTACTCTATGATGGATGCAGTTGCTAGGCTTCGTAGAATGATGGGTTACAATGTAATATATCCGATTGGTTGGGATGCTTTCGGTTTACCTACAGAAAACTACGCTATTAAAGTTAAAAGACCTCCTCAAGATATTACTACAGAAAATATTGCAAACTTTAGAAGACAGCTTAAGAGTTTAGGTATTTCCTTTGATTGGAGTAGAGAGATTAATACCTCTGATCCTTCATATTACAAATGGACACAGTGGATTTTCTTGAAACTTTTTGAGAAGGGCTTAGCATATAAGTCCGAATTACCAATAAACTGGTGTCCGAAATGTAGGGTAGGATGTGCAAATGAGGAAGTAATTAACTCAGTGCATGAAAGATGCGGTAGTAAGGTAGAAAGTAGGAATATTAGTCAGTGGGTACTTAAAATAACGGAATATGCAGATAGATTAGATGATGATTTAGATATGGTAGATTTCCCTGATTCCGTAAAGGCTTTACAAAGGAATTGGATAGGTAGGAAGACTTGGTATGATATTAAGTATAAGGTTGAAAATAGTGATACAGTACTTACTGTTTCAACTACTAGACCAGATACTCAGTTTGGATCTATATTCGTAGTAATTGCACCTGATAGTGAAATTTTAGAGGGTTTAATGAAGGATATGCCCAAAGAGAATAGGGGAAAGGTTAAGGAATATATCTCTGAATGTAAAAAAAAGAGTGAAGAGGAGAGGGTTGGTGTTGGAAGTGAGAAGAGTGGTGTATTTACGGGCATGTATTGTATAAATAGCATGACTAACCAGAGACTGCCAATATACGCTGCAAACTTCGTATTAACAACGGTTGGCACAGGTGTTGTAGTTGGGGTCCCTGCTCATGATCAAAGGGATTTTGAATTTGCATCTAAGTATGGAATTCCTGTTGTAAGAGTCATTGAAGGTAAGAATGGTGATAGATCGGAAGTTTCAAAATCAGAAGATGTGTATGAGGATGAGGGCAGGGTCTTTAATTCAGGCTTTCTTGATGGTCTTAGCAGTGAAGAGGCACGAGTGAAAGTGGGTGAATTTCTTAAGAAGAACGAAATAGGAGATGTAGTTACTAGATATCACTTACATGATTGGATATTTTCTAGGCAGCATTACTGGGGGGAACCCATCCCTATAGTACACTGTCCTAAGTGTGGTATTGTACCTTTACCTGAGAGTGAACTACCAGTTGTTCTTCCAAAAGTGGATAGCTATGAACCAACTCAGACAGGTCAGTCCCCTCTATCCGCTATCACCGAATGGGTAAATTCAAAGTGTCCGAAATGTGGAGGCTTGGCTAAGAGAGAAACCGACACTATGCCTAACTGGGCTGGATCTAGTTGGTACTACCTAAGATACTGTGACCCTAAAAATGAGAAGGAATTTGTAAGTAAGCAGTTAAGTGACTACTGGATGCAAGTGGACCACTACGAGGGTGGACAGGAGCATATTACTCTCCATCTTTTGTACTCCAGATTCTGGCATAAATTTCTGTATGATTTAGGTTTGGTAAGAGATCCAGAGCCCTACAAAGCTAGATCTATCCATGGAATAGTGTTAGGAGAGGGTGGTGTTAAGATGTCTAAGTCTCTTGGTAACGTAATTGGTCCTGATGAGCTAATTAAACAGTACGGAGTAGATGTAGCAAGAGCCTACCTTATGTTCATGGGTCCATATGATGGCAATGTAGAGTGGAGTACTCGAACTATACAGGGAGTTAAGAGATTTGTATCTAAATACTATACCTTTTTAAATACCGCATATGAGAAAAAAGTCCCTGAGAGTACTCATGAAGTTAAAGTAGGGGTAGAAAGGTTGTTAGAAAGGGTAGAAAACAATATCTTAGGCTTTAAATTTAATACCGCTATTGCTGCTTTAATGGAGTTTTATAATACTTTTTCAAAATCTAGCTTTGATATTAAAGACCTAGAGAAAATTATCTTAATTACAGCGCCTCTTTTCCCTCATATTGCTGAAGAAGTATGGTGTAAAACTATGGGGAAGAGCTATTCAGTACACAGTGAAAAATGGCCTAAGATTAATAAAAGTTTGTTAATCGAAGAAAATATTGAAATTCCTGTTCAAATTAATGGGAAAGTAAGAGGTACTATCATTATACCTAAGAGTAGTACACAGGAAGAAGTACAAGAATTAGTCCTTAAATCTGATACTCTAGGACAGCACTTATCTGGTGTATATATAGAGAAGTTTATCTATGTTCCCCAAAGGATAGTTAGTATCATTTTGTAGGGTGTAAATATAGTCAAAAAGCTTTGACAAACGTACACATTTCTACTATTATTTTATCACAGATCCGATAGCTCTAAAACCTAGTCATATTAAGCAAATTAGAGGTCTGTGAAATATGATAAAAACTAACTGCCCAAATGTAGCAAAAAACTTATTCATTTTGCTGATAGTATCCTTTGTTTTTGCTAGCCTAATCCTTACTCCAACATATGCTTTAACTTCTGACACTATTAACTTCCAAGGTAAGATAGTAAGAAATGATACAGGCTATGAGGGACTCAATGTCATACCAGGTACTCCAGCATGTGTAGTGGATGGTGCAGGTAACGATACCTGTGACTTCCAAGTAGCATATTACACAGCATCAACGGCTGGTACCCTTCTTCTTACTGAAACATTTTCAAACATAGAGATAGGGGAGTACGAGGGTATCTTCGAACTTTCACTAGGTAGTGGTACTGTAACTACTACAGCTGTGTGTAGGGATGGTACCTGTAATACCGTAGGTGAAGTAATCTCAGAGTACAACAACATATATCTTGAATTAAAATTTGCTCCTGATGGTACAACCTTAACAGAGACTTTTAACAGAATGCCTTTAGAAGCAAGTGCATATTCAATTTTTTCTAAATATGCAGAAGGTGCACATGATGCCTTTAAACTAAGTACATCAATTAGTTCTCAAACTCAATCATCTCCTATAACAGGTATGGTGTATTACAATACCACTGCAGGAGAGGTTCAAGTTTACAATGGTACTGGATGGGAGAACATTAGTGGTGAATCCCTATGGACAGATGCAGGTACTTTTACGTACCTTACCTCAACGGGTGATGATTTAGTACTTGGAGCTAC
>DAINAD010000027.1:0-7217 GCA_036733605.1 Patescibacteria group bacterium
AGAATGTCTGTTTTCCAAACAGAGGGTTGCGGGTTCGAGTCCCGTCTCCCGCTTTCTACTGATTTTTCCTACTGTTTAAGGTATAATTGGGTATGTTAAACGGGGAAGATTTCTTTAAAGACAAAAACGATGAGTTTAGTGGAGGTGGTAGCTCTTCATTTTCTGTTTCTCCTTCACAGAGGGTTTCAATGATTGAAAAGATATTTGATGAGGTATTAGGTAGAAAACCAAGTAGTAGGGAATCAGCATATTACAAATATGGTGTAATGAAAGAGAATGAAATATATCTTAAGCTATTAAAATCAGATGAGCACAAAAAGATATTAGAGGATGCTAAAAAAGTTCCTAATATGGAAGATGAGTTAAGAGATTTAAGAATATCTGAAAGGAAATTAATACAAAGTAGGGAAGACCTAAAATCAGAGATGTTAAGTTCACAAACTCTTTTAAATGAGAAAAATTTAATGATTAATGAATTAAGAGAGAAGGTTAGTAATCCATATGATTTACCATCTCAGGTAGAGAAGTATGAAGAGGGTTTTGATATATTCAATTCACAAAAGGGTGTACAAAGAAATCAGAAGGAGCAGAAGAGAAGTTTGTTAAGGGAGATAGTTAATTTGTTGTTTAAGTAATTATGAAAGAATTTAGTATTAGGTTAAAGAAAGCAAGAGAGGAAAGAGGTATGTCTCAAAGAAGTTTAGGTCTATCATTGGGTCTATCAGACAAGACTATTAGTTCATATGAATCACATAGGTCATTTCCTAATTTAGAGGTATTAAGGAAGATATCAGATATATTAGGTAAACCTATTGAATATTTTATATCTTCTAAAAAAGAGGTATTAGTACAAGATTCATTAGAAAAGATTTTATCAAAACAGAATCAACTATCTAAAGAGATTAAGGAGTTAACTACTTTACTTAAAAAGGTGGAGTAAGCCATTTCTTAAGCTTAGTTATAGATTTCTTCACTACTTTTACTAAAACGAATATTGATATCCCTGATAGAATTAATACTCCTGCTATTATTAACAGTACCATTAAGGTATATTGTGGATCTGCTGGCTGTACAGTAAGCCCCCTATTTAATGTAAGAGTATCTCTTACACTATTTGTTTTGTTTGTATCATGTTGCCAAGATATTACGTTTACTACAATATTGTAGGAGCCCTCTCTTTGAGGTTTAATAGTAGCACTATATGAATATGTTTTACCTTGTTCTAATGATACAAATTCACTATGTTTAGTTTTTAATGTAAATACAATTGGTATATCCCAAAGTATTTGTGTTTTAGGAGAATCTAATTTCGGGGTAATACGTATTGTAAATGGTATTTCTCTATTAAGTGGATTTTGAGTACCTCTAATTAATTCTAAATCAAAGTAAGCATTTTTACTTACAGGTTCTTCACTATCAACTAACGTTTCTTCTTCATTAAGAGTAGTATCATCTATATCTTGTGCGAAAGCGAAATTAAAACTGAAAGAAAGTATTAAGAGTGTAAGTAAGATTTTTTTCATTTTAGAACTCTCCTTATTGCTATTTTATATATTTTATATGCACTATCTGTTTCACTAGAAGATATATCTGCATCTTCATGTACTATTTCATTTCTTTTTTTGTGTATATCCCATATCTGTTGGTACTCACTTTTAGTAAAGAGTTTCTTACCGTATTTAAGGTTCTCACTAAAGCTACTATCATTATTGTATCTTAAATTAAGTGCTCTCCCAAGCAAATTATCTAATTTAATTATTGCATCTCTTCTAGCATATACCTCATGGCTATCTAACTGCTTTCTTACATCTTCTAATTTCTCATATATTCTATCCTTTTTCTTTTCAGGTATCTTCTTACTATTAGTATATGCAACAAAGAAGAGTAAACATATGAGAAGAAGTATTACAATTGTTATTACTGTTTGACTATCCATTCTTTATTTTAACTCTTTTTGAAATAAAGTAGAGGGGTATTAGGAAGAAGAGAAAGATTGTAACTGATACTAGCTTAGTAAGTATATCAAGATTTCTGTTATCTTCAACTACCTCTATACTATCTTCTACGTATCTATCCTCTATTTCCTGTGTTCCACTTAGAGCATTTACTACTGCATATATCTGTTCGTTAATATCTTCTGAGGGGATATTAAATTTAATTTGATGTGATTGACTGGGTAGTAAGATATTTTGACTGTTATTTTCAATATAGTCGATATATTCTGTTAAGTCAGGTTGGGATTTTGATATTGTAAAAAGATCTAATACTGTATTACCAGTGTTAGTAATACCTATAGAGCCCTTAAGGTAAGGATTAGATATTTTATATGGTTCAAATATGAAATCTAAATCAAAATCATGTACTACCTCAGGTGTATCATCTACTTTATCTATTTTAAAATCATTTTCAGTAAAGTAGGGGAGTTTAGGAGTATTAGGGTTACTGTATCTATATATTAAGGATATATGATCATGCATATCTCTTTGCCAGAGGTTTGTAGAGGAGTAATCTTGTAGGAAAGGATCTACAGGTATCCAATCATTTTTCTCGGAATCAAAATATTCTGCCCAGTAATGGTACATTCCATCTGGAGTGTAATTAGAGATATCGGATACATACCCTATTACTAACCTCGCAGGTATTTGATACTGACGATATATGGAGATGATTGCATCTGCATACGCTTCACTTGTAGAGTGAGTTTGTTTAAGTAATACCTCTTGTCCTGTTAATCTCTCAGAGCCAGTTAGAGAACCAATTGTAAGAGTATTTGGTTTTAAGTTTTCTACTACATATTGGTATATAGATTTGTAGAGTATTTCCTTTTTATCATTATCTAATTCCTTAACATCTGAAAATGTCTCAGATATATCTAATCCATACTCTTTTATATATCTATTTATATTCCTAATTAGAGATATATCACTAATTTTCCATATTGAATTCTTTTCTATATTGTATGTTTGTTGAAAGGGGTATGAACTTTTTTTCATAAGTAAGAAACCACTTACATTAACATCCATATTACTCTGGGGAGCTACACTGTATTGAAGTATGTAATTACCATCAATATCCTTATATGCTTTCTCTGGAATAGGCTCAATATTATCAATTAGAAGATGTTGTCTACTGTTATTAAGTGGAAGAGATATCTCTGAGAGTATCATTTCATCTCCGGTATTTACCAGATTTCTATCTACTGTATAGCTGTATACTACTCCTTGTCCGAGCAACATCTTTACTGTTGTTGTATTTGGTATAGCTGTGATTACCTCTGTATTGTTTGCTATCTGTCTAATACTTTGTATTGGGGAAGAGCTCCAGGTTACCTCTCCTTTGTATGTAGGATATGTAAAAGAGAACTTCCTTGTGGTTGTATCATTTACAGAGGATATGAGTGTTAAGTCATTACTACTATTTTTAAAACTGTATGTAATTTTTAATGTAACGGGCTTTTTAGGAGATATTGGAGTATTCTCTAAATCAACGACCATATCTATTGCACCTTTTCTTCGATGTATTGTAGGCTCTAGTGCCTTATTCCTATTTATTGAAAACACCTTAGGAGAAATATTCTCATCAGGGATAGTGATGGTGTAATATGTGAGTAGTGTAGATTCTTTTTCAGAAGTAATTGTTAAATATATTGTTGAATTAATGGTAGTACTACTCCATACATGATGGAAGTCGGAATACACTTTAAAGGAGTCTGCGGCTTGAACTTTGTTTGAAAAAAAAGAAAGTAAAAGAAAGATACTAGATATCAACAGAATCTTTTTGAAAAAGCCATTCAAATCTCTCATATTTCCTCATTATTTGTTTTACCATGGGAGTTTTACTGGTCATCCCATATTTAGAGAGAATGGTCTCAGGATTAATTTTTTCAGGTTCATTCACTATCTTGTATTCTGGATTTCTAACAGTTTCCTGTTTAGCATTCTTTCTAATAATATAATAGGACATTCCCTTACGATCATCAAGGACAATTCGAGGTTTAGCTTCTCTTGTATACATCTCTAAAACAATTAAGTTGGAGTTTTGTCTAGAGTTTACAATAGTGCAGGTATATCCAGATGGTACAATTACCTTCTGACCTTTCTTAACAATTATTTTAAATACCCTATGATTAAGGGGTGATTCATATTTTTGAAGAAGGATAATACCACCTCCATAGGTTACCTCTAATACTCTTGGATAGCTTTTACATCTAGTAGCGAATGTTTTTGTATACTCTATACCTGCTAAATTAGGATATATTAGATACATATTTAATTTGATATTCTTGTTTTTAAAAATATCATCCTTATCTATATCTTTATACTTTTTGTAAAAGATTGCTGGACAATTAAGATCTTCATTAAGTAATTGGGAGCGAATATCATCTATACATATTGTAGAAGTATCTCCAATTGTTAGTCCTTGGGGCAAAAGGTCTTCTCCACTGTAAAAAATTGGCAATCCGCAAGATTGCTTAAGGTCTATCTTTGCCATATGAGAGTGATTATATCACAAAACCCCTTATTCTGTCTTTCTAAAAGACTTAGAAAGTTCTGAAAGTACAAATCCTACAATGGAAAAAAAGACTAAAGCAACAATGGGAGTTAACTCTATACAAAATTTGTCTAAACATATTTCATTAGACAAGATACCGTTAAATGGAGAGATGATGATTTCGGAAGTATCAAATATCCATCCTACAAATGAGTGAGTAGCATTAGCATTAACTATCTTTAGAACAATTCTAAATACAATTAATGTTTCTACAAAGCTAGTTAAAATGTAAAGTATTCTAAAAAGGAATCCCATATAAAAAAGGGTAATTTAATTATTTAATGTTGTCAAGGTAATATTTTAACTCTCTCATATATCTTGCTACACCATTTGCCCATGCATGTGCTGGATTTAAACCACAGGGAGGACAGTAGGAGGCTTCAATTTGAAATGGAGAGAGATTAGTACCATATCCTAGTGCTAATCTACTTGTTACAACAGAGATACCCTCATCCCATGTACTAAATTGACTCCACCCATTCTCATTTCTATTTACTCCTCTCCATCCCCATGCGTTGTTTGTTCCTCTTGGAATTAGATTTCCAAAGGAAGATTCTACTCCAGATATTGATGCTACTAATCTCCAATCTAGCCCATACCTATCTGCTTGGGTAATAAAGGTGCGTGCAGAAGGGTACATAGGGGAGTTGTAATCTAGTAAAAATCTTTTCATAACGACTACTCTTGGGTCTTCAGTTTTAATATCTGTTTTACTAGATACTTTCGTAAATACATCTGTTGTAGAGAGGGTATTAAGAGTGTATTCATTTGTATACATCTCTTGACCGTAGAGAGGTGTTAGGTAATTAAGCGTAACTTTCTTGCTTTCTCGTATTCCATTTAATATTGAATCTCTTAAAAGAGTTTCAACTAATGGCGAAAGGAAGAGTGTATATATTACAAAAGTGAGTGCAAATAGAGATAGTCTTAAGATATTAGAGTTTAAGATACCCCCTTTCTTACTGTCTTTTCTGTATATACTTGAAATATATGTCTCATTCATACTAATCTAGTATATCAGAACTAGATGAGCTAATAAATTATGTTTACGCATTTACATCTCCATTCAGAGTATTCTCTGTTGGATGCTACAATACGGTTACCTGCATTAATCTCCAAATTACAAGAAAGTGGGATGAAGGCTTGTGCTCTTACTGACCATGGGAATATGTATGGGGTATTAAAATTTAAGAGTGCAATGAAAGAGGCAGGTCTAAAGGCAATATTAGGGTGTGAGATATATATTGCACCTAGATCAATGGAGCAAAAGGATTACGGGATAGATAATAAGTATAATCATATGGTTTTGTTAGCTAAGAACTTACAGGGGTATAGAAATCTCGTAAAGATAATCTCTATAGCCCATATGGATGGTTTCTACTATAAACCAAGGATAGATTTCGAGACTCTTTCAAAATACAGTGAGGGATTAATTGCACTCTCAGGATGTTTAGCAGGAACAGTATCTAAGCCGTTGTTAGAGAATAACTATAACTTAGCACTAGAGAATGCTAAGAAATACTCCAACCTTTTTAAAAATAACTACTTTGTCGAGCTAATGAGAAATGGTATGCCAGAGCAGGATACTGTTAATGAAGGGTTACTAAAAATTTCTAAAGAATTAGACCTACCCTTAGTTGCTACATGTGATTCTCACTACTTAAATAGAGAGGATGCTGATATCCAAGAGGTTTTGTGGTGTATAGCGGATGGTAAGACATGGGATAATCCTACTAGAAGAAGAATGCCTACTAATGAATTTTACGTTAAGACTCCTTCTGAGATGGAGGAGCTTTTTAAAGATATCCCCGAATCTATTGAAAACACCCAAAGGATAGTGGATATGATTGAGGATTTTGATATTACATTTGGTAGAGTAGAACCAAAATTTTTAGATTTACCTAAAGAGTATACCTCAGAGACATATTTAAAAGAGTTAACAATGGAGGGTGCTAGACTTAAATATGGAAAGATTACTAAGCAGTTAAAAGAAAGAATTGAATATGAGTTAAAAATCATTAATGACAAGATGTATAATGATTACTTTTTAGTAGTTAGGGATTTTGTAAAATTTTGTAGAGAGAACGGTATAGTAGTTGGAATGAGGGGTTCAGGGTGTGGTTCTGTAGTTGCTTACTGTGTTGAGATTACTGATTTAGAACCAATATCATGGGAGCTTTACTTTGAGAGATTCTTAAATCCTGAGAGAGATTCTCCTCCTGATTTTGATATAGATATTGCAGATCAAAGAAGAGATGAGCTTTTAGAATATACAATTGAGAAATATGGTATAGAGAATGTAAAACAGATAGGGACATTTAGTAAATTACAAACGAGACAAGCTATTAAAGATGTTGGGAGAGTGCTTGGTATAGAGTTAAGTACTACTGATAAGTTAGCAAAAATGGTAGAGATACTCTTTGGTAAAGCAAGGGATATCGACTATATGATAGAACATAATCCAGAGTTTGCTGAAATAATTAATTCTTCTGAGACTACTAAGAAGTTAGCAGATACTGTTAGAAAAGTTTCAGGTATATGTAGGGGTACCTCTACTCATGCTTGTGGAATAATTGTTACACCGGACCCTGTTGTAAATTATTGTGCAATACAAAGAGATTCTCATGGTGGAGGAATGGGTATGACTCAGTTTGAAATGTCTGATA
>DAINAD010000028.1:0-6756 GCA_036733605.1 Patescibacteria group bacterium
GTAAGTTATCTAAGATATTTCTCTACATTTCTATTATGTTCTTTTAGTCTCAGCGTAATGGATATTTCCGTCGTCATCATGAATGTAAAAGTAATAATTACTACTTTTACATTCATGATGACGACGGAAATATCCATTACGCTGAGACTTTAACAGAACATAATAGAAATGTAGAGAAATATCTTAGATAACTTACTCATACCTGCCCATGGAACTCTCAATAAAAATGACTGATAAACGAGTAAAAAGTATAAAGTCTGTTAAAACTCCTAAAATAAAGACTGGAGTATTAAATAAAGGAAAAGTTTTTAAAATAATATTAGCCATCTTCCTAGTACTCGTTACATCCACTGTCTTTTACTTTTTGTATAAGGGATATAAAGCTACTAAGGACTTTGGCTTTCAGTTTAATCCTGGACAGATAATTGAGAAAAAGAAAATTCCTGAGCTTAAAAAAGATAGTACTGGTAAATATACGAATGTGTTAATAGTAGGAATAGATACTAGGGAAAATACTCAGCTATTAAATACAGATGTAATAATAGTAGGTTCATACAATCATGAGACAAAAAATATTGTAATGATTTCTGTACCAAGAGATTTTCATGCTCAAACTCATTTAGATAAAATTTGGTTTAACAAAATTAATTCTACATATATGGTAAATGAAAAGAAGCTTGAAGGAAGTGGTTTGCCTGTATTAGAACAAGTCGTAGAAGGAATTACTGGTTTAGAAATACAGTATCATGCAATGATAGATTTTAATGGATTTGTTGACCTCATAGATGCTGTAGGAGGAGTATATGTGAATGTAGAGAATAGCTTTACAGATTACATGTATCCCTTAAGAAATGGATACCAAACTGTATCCTTTAAAGCAGGACCTCAGTTAATGGATGGAGATACAGCTCTTAAATATGCTAGGTCCAGACACTCTCAACAAAATGGAGAGGGTTCTGACTATGCCAGAGCTAGAAGACAGCAGAAAGTAATAGATGCTTTAAAAGATGCAATACTTAGTTCTGAGACCTTACTCAATCCTACTAAACTAATGAATATGTTTAGCTCAGTACAAAATAATGTAAAAGTCTCAGAATTCACCCTAGAGGATATACAAGCAGGTGTTAACATATTAAAAAATATGAAAGATGATACAACCTCATCTACATACTCTTTTGTATTAGATCCTACAATTGGTAATTACTCATTAATAGGTACTGATATTGTTAAAAATGCAGGATATGCAATTGCTCCTAAGGAAGGATTAGGTAAATATACAAAGATTCAAGAATTCATACAACTCTCGTTAAATAATCCACCCCTCTATTCAGAGAATCCTTCAATATATATTTACAATACAGGGTTAGGATATCAGGATACATATACAAAAACTAATGAATTAAGAACTCATTTTAAATATCTTAATATTAGATTCATGGGTACAAGGTATAGTGATAAGGAGGGGGTATATATATATTCCAATAAGGAGGGAGAGTACTCTTCCTCAGTAAATACATTAGCTACATATTTAAAGATAGAGAATTTATCCAAACCAGAATATATAACTACAAGATTAAATAACGAAGATATTGTTTTACTCTTTGGTAAACCAATAGTAGTGCAAGAAACTGTAACAACAGAAAGTACACAATAATAATGTACAAACTATACATAGGAAATGAAACACATATATCATTCAACCATGCTAAAGCACAGGTAAAACAGCTATTAATAGAAAGTGATCTCTCATATATTTCAATAGATGCAGAGAAAAAAGATAGTGGACAGATAATAGAAATACTCTCTTCCAACTCTTTGTTTACAGATAGGAGGGTACTCTTCTTAAAAAGGTTTTACAGAAATAAAGATAGAGATAAGTTAATACCTTTCTTACTAGAGTATTTAGAAAAAAATGATAAAGATGAATTAGTAATATGGGAAGACCAAAAGGTAAGCTCTGCTACAAAGTATGTTAAATATTTCAAAGCAAAAAATCTCTTAGAAGAACATAACGCATTAAATAAGGTTGGGTTTAAAAAATATGTAAAAGAGAAATGTATAGAAAATAATCTCTCCTTAGATTTTAATTTAATAGAAATGCTTGCACAGTACTCCAACTATGATACCCAAAGAGTAGAAAATAATATTAAGAAATTAAAACTCTTAGAGAAGGAACAAATAAGTAAAGAAGATATACTTGATATAATAGAAAATACAATAGAAAATGATATATGGAAACTCTTAGATGAAATGAATAATAAGGATGGGAAAGCTTTAGGTACGTTAGAAAATCTCTTTAAACAAAAGATAGACCCTCTTTACATAATACCAATGGTAGCAAGAAATTTAAGACTAATTACCCTAACCAAACATTTACTCTCTAACAATGCCACATATTCAGATATAGCATCTGCAGCAAAGATACCTCCTTTTACTGTAAAACCACTAATAGATACAGCACAAAGGTATGAATGGGATAAAATAAAGAGTAAGTATGAAAAACTTAGTAATTTAGAGTATGAAATTAAGATTGGAAGAATAGAGCCTAAGCTAGGCTTAACTCTCTTTTGTACCATTATGTAAATACTCTTGTTGACATTAGTAGTCATATTCTCATAAACTCTATACTAATAGAAAGAATCTTTTAACATCGTTAAACCTGCCTTTAAATGGACAGACAGAACAGAAATACAAAGAAAGCTACAAAAGCCTTAATCGCTATTGGAGTAATCTTAATACTAGCATTAGCCGGTGCAATCGTTTACTTCTATACCATTAAAGACCAAGTAGATGAGGATGAGTTTGATGATGTAACCTGTGGGTGTTACTTAATAGACCCTGCTGTTGTTAATGATTGTGGTGATCCTAAGAGAGCATTCCTTTTCAATCTTAATACTGTTTCTTCTGATAAAACATGTAATGCTAGTTGTGATATTAATGATGTTGCAGATAACCTCTTAAATAGTACTACCGCAAAAGAGTCTTTTAAAAGCTGTACTGTAAGAAGTATTTCTGACACTAGATGTGAGAATATGATTCTTAAAGATCAAGATGGGAGAATAATAACGGGAAGAATACAACCTACGGATGAGATAAATGTAGAGGCAACCTTTGATAAATCTACATATACTGATTACTCCTTTAAAGTAAATACAGAAACCATTATCCCTGACAATGTAGAGGGAAACAAAATTACTAAAAAAGTTACTGACTTTGAAGGTGTAAACTCTGTAGAAATAATTGCGACTGCAAAAGATGCTCAAGGAGAACAAATTAATTCAATAGTGTGTAGAAGAGTTGTAGATTTACAAACAGGTGTAGGAACTACAGTTACCGGTATGACAGCACTAACAGAGCAACAATCTGATGGTAAAAGTAAAGTATCAAACCTTACAGTATCAGTAGGACAACTAAGTAGCGAGAATGTAAAGATTAGATTCTCTTTCTCCCCTGCTTTCACAACCCTTACTGCAAATGATGGTATCCTAATTGAAAGTGCTAAAGGAACCATTAGTATGTCTAAGTTAGACCTTTACGATACAAACAATTTTACTGCTGATTCCTTTAATGTCCTTAATTCTCACCTAGGGGAGTTAACCATTACAGCAGAGGTATTTGTTGATGATGCTAATATTGGTTCTGCTTCTACAAAAGTAGAATTTAAAAATACAAGTGTAACTCCAACAGATCCTACAGATGAAGAACCTACAGATGAGGAACCAATAGCTGAAGGGGATAAATCTAATTTCTCTGTAACTAAGAGTGTTGCACAAGCATGTGTAGAAAGAACAGTAGGGAATAACTTAGCAGCATATACAATAACTGTTAGAAATAACAGGAGTGTTGCTGATAGTATTTCATATGTTAAAGATAAATTACCACTTGGCTTTGTATACTCTGCTGAAAGTACAACTGTTAACGGTAGTAGTGTAGCAGACTCTACAATAGTTAGTGTAACACCAATAGGAGATACCCAAGAAATAGTATGGCAACCCTCTACTCCATGGAGTGTAGCTGCTAATGGACTTTTAACAATAACTTTTGAATCTACTGCTTCTGCAAACGCTATACCAGGTCAAAATCTCAATGAGGTAATCGTTAATCCTGTTGAAATACCTCTAGATCCAGAAACTCTAAGAACAGAAGTCGCAATAACTGTTGCCCTAGATTGTGAGAATATAACTGAGGAAGAGGCTACAGAGACACCAAGTACAGGTATCTTTGATAGCTTTGCTGTAAGAATACTCTTTGGTGTAGCGATATTACTAACAGGTTGGTTAATATATGTAAGACCAGAAGGAAATATCCTCTCAGAAAAGATTCTTAACTCTAAGCTATACGGAGAGATGCAATATAACTCATACAAGGTTACAAACCCAAGGAAATACTTCGAAGAGAAGACATTAAGAAAGAAATCTAAAGGGAGATAATAGAAAACTGTAAAGGTAAACCCTCTTTACCATAACTCATACCATTAGAAATTATAGAGAAATAGTAAAGTTTAGAAGAAACTAAACTTTTAACCTCTACCATATGATTCTTACTCTCTACTTCATTTACTAGATCTACACCAACCATATTTAAATCTTTCATCTCACTACCATATAGGATATATCCTGAGCATTTCTCTTTACTTAACCATGATATATACACACTATTCTCTTCCTTCCCCCTCTCTATCTTCACATTGTAAGGAGTACATTCAGATACATACAGTAAGCTTTCAGAACCAAAAACCTTAAAAACAAAAAATGTAGCTAATACAGCAACAACAGCTAATACCCCTGTGAATAAATATAACTTCTTTCTCATATTACTCTACTACAATATATTCAATATATTTTGAGCTGCTACCTGAGCTACTAACAGTAAGAACTACCCTGTTAATACCTACATCTGATTTAGTAGGAGTCCCATATATATACCTACCCTCTCCAACACTTAACCACTCTGCACCCTCTATCGTAATCTCTACCTCTTCTTCATCACATCCCACTATCCTTGGAGCGAAGTAATATACATCTCCTACATTAGCTACATTAGGTATCATATTAGTAACAGATGGTGTACATACCTCTTTCTCTTCACTTACTCCTTTTACATCTTCTTCCTTCTTACTAAGTAAATATACAGAAGAAACTATAGTAATAACTGGAATTAGAATAGCAAAAATAATAAGTAATACTTTTTTAGTATTTATCATATATTATCTAGTGTATCAGTTAAATTTCTTGTTTACAAACCTAATACTAATGTATATAATACATCGCAGTATTGATTCATTTTAATAATATTTTCGTAAAGATGCCAAATCTAAAAACATCAATAAAAGATCTTAGAAGTACTAAGAGAAAGACAGTCTACAATGACAGGTTAAGAAAGAGGGTTAAGAAATCTACTAAGAAATTCCAAGAGTATGTAAATACCGAGGATAAAGCTAAAGCAGAGAAATCCCTAAAACAGGTTTACAAAGTTCTTGACAAAGCAACTAAGAAACATGTTATAAAGAAAGGGAAAGCAAGTCGAAAAAAGTCTAGACTTGCAAATCAACTTAACAAACTGTCCAAAACTAATGTCAAAACTACTAAAAAGAGCACTTAAGAATTCCTTAATGCCAGCAATCTTAATGATAGCTGGAAAAGCATTAGGTATCTTTGTAATTAGTGCCATCTACGGTTTCTCCTTAGAGATAGGGAATGATATTAACGGTATTTTTTCTACCCAAATATATTTTCAAGAGGGTGAGGTTACATACTTTGTAAACTCTGTTTCAGATTTACTAATGCTACTTGCACTATCAGTACCAACAATATATCTCATTGTTAAAACTGTAATATTCCAATCTACAATGGAAAATCCTAAAACCATTGTAAAAGTTGCTAAATTTAATATGCTAAATTGGATAACTAAGGATGATACAACATTTCTAAAAATATTCATTTGGTGTGCATTCCTTTGGTTAGCATCAGCAATTGTAATTAAGAATTCTTTTGAGGGAGATACATATACTTGGATAGCAATAGTGGGAAGTATAATTTCATTCTTTAGTGCATTTGGTGCGTTAAAAGCATTTGAAGTTGAAACAAATAAAGTATATCCTAGTAGTAGTAAATATTACTAAGTATGAAGAATCAAAAGTTTAAAAAATTTGTTAATCTTGTATTAGAACCTATTGCATTTGGCTTACTGGCCTTACTTTTCATAATACCTTCAATTACTGTAATAAACCTAGAACCCATAACTAAAGCTCTTAAGCAGTTAGATGTATTAGGAGTAAGTAATAGTTCAGAGCTTTCCATAAATGTAATAGGTGGTACACACCAGATATTCAATAGAGAAAAGGTTGAAGAGGTAGATGGGGTATATACATATACAACGGTATTAACAAGAAGAGAGGCAGATAGGTACTCTAAACCAATATTAGAGATAATAAATAAGAAACAGGGAGAGATAGTATTAGAAGTATATGGAAGTACTGCTCTACCAACAGGCTCTGATATAACAATGATAATTGAAGATCAGGTATATAGGTTACAGAGTCCCAATGGGGACGTAAATAATCAAAAGATTACATTAGTACCTAACAAAAAGTATGTAATCTTTCTCGCTATCGAAAGTTTCTCTAATGTACAATTTGAAGAAGACTTTACATTAAAAATAAAAGAGATCGAGTATTAACTACTCTTTTTACTCTTCTTGTTCGAAATATAATATAATAACCCGTATTCTATGGGTAATACTGATATAAATAAAATT
>DAINAD010000029.1:0-6624 GCA_036733605.1 Patescibacteria group bacterium
CTGAATATTTAGATATTGAAGAGGGTCTAGCTACTTGGAATGAATCTAATATGGACTTATTAACCTTAGGATGGCTAAAAGAGAAAGCAGCTCTAACATGGGGTATATATATTGGAGAGAAACTTACCTTTAGACAGTTGTATAATAGTATGCTAGGAGTATTACCTCCTAAATCAGCATTTAGTGTTACATATAGGGTTAAAAGAGGACTAGGGGATACTAGTTATCCAGGTATATACTGTAAAGATATTGTATATTTCAGAGGTTTTAGGAAGGTAAAAAAGCAGTTAGAGAAAGATAAATCTCTTTATGAGAAGCTATATGCTGGAAAGATAGACTTTAAACAGTGTGAATGGGTAGATGATGGTTTAATTCCTAAAGCAGGAATAGTTCCTTCCAAAGAGCTATGGAAGGGTATATTTAAAAAGGCAGGTATCTAACTATCCTTAAATGCAGTTATTATCTCTTGTGCTATATTAATAGGATTTTGCGTTTTATTTTCATATGCCTTAAATCCAGGATGTAAACTTATTTCCTGTAGTAATGGTTTGTTTTTCATCATCATAATATCTACAGCTAAAAAGTCTGCTTCGAGGGTTTGTGAAACATTTTGGGCGAAGGCTTTTATATTTTCCTCAGGGTTATTGCAAGCATGGTATTCTCCCTTACTCACTGTCATGAAACTATCCGTTGCTTCTCGCCTCCATCCTGCTATTACTTTGCCTAACTTAACAAATATTCGTATATCCTGAGCACTGTCAGAGAACTCCTGTATAAACATCCTAGAGTGATCTAAATCTTTTAGGTATTCCTGTCTATATCCATCTTCGTTATCAATTTTGAATACATTCTTTTTTACTTTTTCTTCCCCATTTATTTTTTCTAATCTATTAGCTCCTGAGTAATTTTTAATTATTAATGGGAATGCATTTAATACATCTCTGTGTGCAGAGTAGTTACCATCTGTTCTAAAGTATGAGTTAAAGTAGGGGATATTATGCTTAGAGCAAAATATTGCTAACTCTATTTTATTGTAGTATGGGAGGTTTTTAATAGCTTGAGAGTTTTGTACCAATATACTCTTATCTGGGTTATCTAAATCATATTGATCAATGTAATCAACTATATATTTTTTAAATTGGTACTGTATTGGACTATGTAAATCATGTCCTCTAAGTAGTATATGACTATATTTTCTAATATCCATCCCTTTCGCTTTTATCACTGTTTCACCATTTAGGAACTCAAATTCAAGCTCATCGAAGTATGCTAGAGAGTAGGGTATATCTTTTTTGTCCAATTCTTCAATTAGCCTTAAATTGGTAGTGGCAATATTGTTCTCATTTTCTGTTTTTACCCTCTGTTTTTTATCTATTATTAAGTAATTCATATATTTATATTTTCTTTATATTATCTATTAATTTCATCCTTTTATACCTCTTTAATATTTTCATATACTCTTTGTTTGTACTCATATCTTTTGTAATGAAGATGGTATTAATATGATCAAAGCCAAGTCCATACTGCTTTACATCATCCCAATCTCTGTGATGTATTACTATTACATCTAAGAGAGCATTACATTTAATAGATTCAAAGGCTCTCCATCTTTCTTCCTGTACATTCATTAACATACCATTAATGTAATATCTTTCCTGAACGACTTCTCCTACGGTATCTTCTTTTTTAATTATCCATTTCCTTCTAAGTAGAGTAGGTATGTCATCTTTACTTTGTCCAATGACAACATATTTTTTACATATGTTTTCCTTAAGTAATTCTTTAATATATGTATTTGCTACATACTCTCTCTGTTTACCAAGTATTGGATAGAAGTTAAGATATGATTCTGGCATTGTATTGATTTCAAGTATAGCGCCATTGTCCTTTGTAAGAGGTTTAGAGATATCTAAACACATTACATCTACACCTAGAGTAAAGGCGTGTACAGAGTGTGCTAGGCTCTCTACAATGGCTTTTATTTCCTTACTGACCATATCAGTAAAGTCTTGTGTAATTCCTCCCTGACTCATACTAGCTATCTTTCTTACATTAATCTTTTCTCCTTTTTCAGGTACTGAGTTTAGTGTAAGTCCTTGTTCCTTGATGTAATCCTTAAGAGGCTCATCTATGGCTATGGGTTTTAATATATGGGCTGGATTTGTAGTATCTCTTCGTGGGTCACTATTTTCTTTCTCTATTAATTGCTTAATATTTAATTTCCCATCTCCTATGATAAAGGCGGGTATTCTCTTAGTAGCTATTTCTAACTTACCATTGATAACTAAAAGCCTGTAATCTTCTCCTTTCACCTGTTCCTGTATCATTACTTTAGTTTGCCATGTAGCTTTTCCTTCTCCTGCCTCTTTAGCAAATTTAAATGCCTTTGTAGCCTCTTCTAAGGTATTAATACCTACTACAACACCGTGTCCACCTGTAAGACCTGTTGGTTTAATTACGACAGGTTTCTCATATTCAGGGAATACCTTTTCTAAATGTTTTATACTATCTATTACTTCCCATTTAGGAAGAGGTAAATTCAACCTCTTAATCATTGTATTAGTTGACCATTTATCTCTTTGAAGATTTTGAGCAATATATGCGTCCCTAGAGGAAGCTATAGAGCCTGTAATCTGAGAGCCCTTACCACACCCTAGAAGGTAATATCTATTAAATATCTTCCTATATCCCTGCTTAAGATCTTTTATCATTAAATCATCTAATACAGCGGGTGTGGTTTCTATATTTTGATTATGTGCAGACTCAAGCACAGGAATTGTTGACATAGATTTAATCCTTCTTCCAATGACTTCTTCTATTACATACTGTTGTGCATCTTCTAATGTAATTTTACTTTGAGAGAGATTTACAAAAGTATTAGCAGACTCTCTCCAAAGAAATGGTAATTTAGACCTTATAGTGAGGAGGGTGGGGGCTATTGTATACTCTTTTATAAAGAGAGGATGAAAGGTAGATATTCTATCTAGGATGGTAGTAATATCTCCAATATTCTGTCCCTCTAAAGAGATTCTTACTGTAGTAAACTGAGATTCTAGATTTAGACCCTGTACTGTTTGTACCATATTCTTTTATATTATCTTAGATATATATTCCATTATTGGAATTGCTACTTTAACTGCTTCTCCCTCATCAACTTTATAGTGTACTCTTAATCCGGGATTGTAATTTATTTCATTTACTGCACACTTAGCAGGCTTAGTAATATCAGGAGTAATTATATCTACACCTCCAAACTGTGTACCTATTGCTTTAACTGCTTTAACAGCTAAATCTTTATAGTACTGATGTGTCTGTTTAGAACACTCCTGTGTAGTACCTCCTGTAGAAAGATTACAGTTATATCTTAATATTACCTCTTCATTTACCTTAGGTATATGGTTAAGAGAGATATTTAAATTTTGTAATCTCTGTTTAACCTCATTATCTATTGTAATTGGTTTTAATATATTCTTTTTCCTTTCTATATTCTTACTCTCAATTAACTTTTTAATACTATCTTTACCATTACCTATTACATATGCTGATTTTCTTCTTACGATACCAATTACCTTGTCCCCTAGAACTAAGAGCCTGTAGTTTTCGCCCTCTATGAATTCCTCTCCTATTACTTTGTAATCACTCTTAGCTTTAGATTCTTTTAATGCGTATTTATACGCCTTTATTACCTGTCCCTTATCCCTGGGTAGTAGTGTTACACCCTTACCTCCTAACTGTTGAGAGGGTTTAATTACTATATCTTTGTACTCATTAAAGAAATCTAGGGCCTCCTGCTTAGTTAAGAGTGGTACCTGTTTAGGTACAGATACACCAAAATCAGAAAGTACCATATTAGTTAAGTTCTTTCGCTTAGCTATGGTTGTACTAGTAGTATTTGTAAGAGGTGTAGCAGTATTAATTATGTACCAATGCTTACTATTAGCTTCAAATTTAGCCATTAAAGAGGGTACTACAATACTGTATTTAATATTTAATATATCTGCAGCCTCAATGTAGTAGGCTAGATGTACATTACCTGCTATCTTTAGGTACTCTTCATATGGTTTTGACATATACAATATATTTAAAGATTAAAAAGTATTACTTGTATCTATTAAATATCCTATTAGATCACTCCTTCCAATGGTAACTTGGTAAGGGGTATCAGAGTATTGAGTAGATACAAACTCTGTTATTTTTATTTTATCCAATATCTTTATTGGTATATCAAATACAGGCCTTACAGTTATATCTCCATCTTCTACTATTTTCGCTAACCTCTTTATATCCTTACTTCCAGAGATTGTTTCTTCATACTTATCTATGTAGTCCTGTGCCTGTTTAAAGCTTTCGAACTTTTTAGGAACATCTAACTTAGTAAACTCCTTATGAGCAGTAATATATCCTAAGCGATTAGCTAATTTAGAATCTATTCTAGAGGTAAGTACTCCTGTATCCATGAAGGCTTTTACTACCTCTTTTTGTATCTTTTGAGATTTACCTATCTTACTTACATCTGTATTCTTATCAAACAGAGATATCTTCTCCGTAATATTTAATACCTGTCTACCACTAATGGCTTCAATGCTTTCTTCGATTTCTCCTCCAAAAAGGTTTTTAGATATCCTCATACCGTGTCTAATACCTTTGATTTTTAAATCCCTTACTTTCTCTAATCTCCATCTTAGACCTGCTTGGTTAGCGACCTGAATACCTAGTCCTGGTCTAGCATTTATTTCAAATACAACAGGACCTTTATCTATATCTAGTGCTATATCTACACCTATATATCCTAAACCACTAACCTTTTGACACTTCAAAGCTATTTCTAATATCTTATCCCAGTTAGGTATTTGTATACCACTAAGTGATTTATTATCTTTTAAATCAACAGTAGAGTCTATTAACTCGTACGTATCACTTAAGAAGATATTCTTCTTCATTTGCATAGAGTAGGTAGTAATACCTGTACCAATGTCTATGCCTGTACATATTGCTCCTGAGTGTAAATTCGCCGTACCATTACTTCTTTTAGTAGGAAGTCTAAGCATAGCCATAACTGGAACAAGGTTAAAGCATATTATTCTAATATCAGGAACACCTCTGTATGAATACTGTTTAAGTAGGGGATCTGTTTTAATCCTTTCTTCAAGGATTGCGGTATCTGTTTTAGAACCCATTGAGAATCTACCCTCTAGTATATTTTCTATATGAAGTATTATATCTCGTTGATTCATAGTAGTACCGTTAGGTCTAATCCATTCGTTTTCGCCTTTCTTCTTACCGTAGAAAACGATTATACCGTTACCACCGGTACCTTGATTTGGTTTGATTACGAAACTCTTAGGAAGGCTTTCCCAATCTAGAAACTGTAACTGTTTTTTACTCCTTATTAATTTGTATACCTCAGGAGTTTGGATTAACTCTTTTCTAAGTACTCTTTTAGTTAATATCTTGTTATCTGCAATAGCTTTGGAAGATGGAGAGTTGTAAGGTCTTACATACTCCTGGTTTCTTCTATTTAAACCAAGTACCTCCTTATTCATTTTTAATATACTACTTGTCATCGTCTCTACCAGTAAATCTAAATCTAAAGTAATCCTTTATCCTTAAACCTTTAAACATACCAATTAAGATATTAAGAACTGCTAGTAGAGGTATTAACCAAAGATTGTTTAGAAAGTAATCAGATATGATCTCCCTAGTTATTACAAACCATCCAAATACAGCTACCAATATTGTAGTAAGTAGAGTCATTACAGATGATTGTAGAGACTTTTTAACATACTGTTTTGTAAAAAAGTCAGAAAGAGCCGCTATTGATATGAAAGCGAGTGGGGGAATATTGGACATATTCTCTAATCCCAACCCCAAAGTATCTATTAATACAAAGAAAAGGACTAATACCATTGAAAGAACAGTATAGTTGGTAGCAATACGAGTAATATAGTGTATTCTAACCTTTTTAAGCACAGAGTAGGAGAGTAAGGATGTTAATATTACTACTAACGTTACTGCTAATCCGTACTTTAATCCTGTATATGAATACGCTATTGAAAGAAGTACAGGAGCATATATACCGTATGTCTTTCCTCCAACAATATATCTAGAGATACTTACAATGGTTGCTACAATACACATAGCTATGAGTATTTCTAATACCATTTGTGATATACCATGATCAATTATCCACTCTGTTAACTTGGATGTTTCAAACATATATATATTGATCAAAAATTAGAATATTTAACCCTCCATTATACTTTGTATATGTATATTTTGTCGATGAAAAGAAAAGAGAGCCTTTCGGCTCTCTAAAAGGTCTTTTTTAAGATTTAGATTACTCTAATTCTACTTTTGCACCAGCTTCTTCAAATTTTGCTTTGAAAGCTTCTGCCTCTTCCTTTTTAACTCCCTCTTTTACAATCTGAGGAGCACTCTCTACAAGATCTTTAGCTTCTTTAAGTCCAAGCTCTGTAATCTCTCTTACTACCTTGATTACACCAATCTTGTTACTACCAGCATCCTTTAAAGCAATGTTAAAGACTGATTTCTCTACAACTTCTTCAGCTGCTTCTGCTGGAGCTGCTGCTACTGCCATAGGGGCTGCTGCACTTACTCCAAACT
>DAINAD010000030.1:0-6448 GCA_036733605.1 Patescibacteria group bacterium
CTAATGCTTGTTCTCCAAAATCAGGTTGAGATATGTACAAATCATCAATATTAAGTCCAATATTTTTAGCATATGTAGGATCAAATGCATGCTCAGCATCTATGAAAGCTACAGCATCACCCTTCTTTTGTGCTTCAGAGAGGATGTGGATAGCTAAGGTAGTTTTACCAGATGATTCTGGCCCATATATTTCAATTATTCTACCTTTAGGAATACCACCAATACCCAATGCCATATCAAGTGAGAGTGCACCTGTAGGTATTACCTCTATATCTATCCTTTCTTTGCTACCTAATTTCATAATGGAGCCTTTTCCAAACTGTTTTTCAATTTGTGCTACTGCTACATCTATTGCCTTACTCTTACCACTATCTACAGTACTTTTAATCTCTTTTTTTACAGGTGTCATAGTAAATACTATATAAACTTATATATACCTCTTAAGCATATCAAAGGCTCTACTCTTCGTCAAAAAATGGTTAATATGTTAATGAATATTAAAGTAATACATACTCAGAAAGATTACCTATGAAAGCATTCCTTAGCTTATCACTCTCTCTGATATATCTAGCTACTTCTAACTGTACAGAGGGTACTTTTAGTTCTGATGCTACATACTCTCCTAAAGTCTCTTCTAAATCATCATTTAATCTAAATATACATGAATTAATACCTCTTAATTTACCCTTATCTACTGCATTACTAATATCTTTACTTAGGTTTATAGATTTAAAATATTTAGAAGGGTAGTAAATACCCAAATCATATTCATTAGAGAGATTAAGACCGTGTATATCTAAAAACTTCGTAATATTACCTATCTTAATTATTTGAGCTACAGCCTCTTTATATGGATTATCCATAATCTTATGATAGTTGGGATCAAAAGGAGTCTCTTTGGCCTGAATTATACCCCAAGCACCTGTATTACCACATATCTCTCGTACAATCATATCTGTAAACTCCTCTCCACCTTTGTATGAAAGAGTTAAAGATGGTCTTCTATGAGGATATACATGAGGTGCAGAAAGTAGTACTGGTATTCTTCCTTCTATTATTTCTACATATTCATTTCTTTTCATTAATACTAGAGTATCATAATTAAATTAAATTTTATATATGAAAAATTCTATAACCTTATATATTGAACTACCATATTTTAAATGTTACATTGTATACATCTAATTTATATTTATATTTAAAAATGAGAGATTTAAAAACAGTAATCCTTACTCTACTTCTCGCAGTATTACTCTTACCAATAGGGGTGGGATACGCCCAAGAGGAAGAAGTAATACCTCCAGATGAGGAATATGACGTTACTATTCAACAAAATGTTGCAGAAGAAGAGCCAATACTTTATGAGGATACTGAGTATGACTACAACTATCAATATGATACTGAAGATATTAACAAGATGTTTGAATCTTTACCTTCAGATGCAGTTGAAGAGGGTGTAGCAAAAGGCTTATTTGCAGCAATGGCAGCATACAGTATTTTTCTCGGAGTATTTGGATTAGCAGGATATATATTTACAGCATTAGCATTCCAAAAAATTGGTAAAGAGATGAAGTATGAAAATGCATGGTTTGCGTGGGTACCAATACTTCAAACAGTTATGATGTTTGAATTAGGAGGACAGAATCCATGGTTACTCTTACTCTTCTTAATCCCAGGAATAGGTCAGATAATTGTATTGATATTTACCTTTATGGCATTGATGAAGATTACCGAAAAAAGAGGATATGACAAGGTATTAGCAGTATTAATATTTGTACCATTAGCTATGTATGTACTCTTCTACTTACTAGCATGGAAACCAAAAGAGGTAGTAGCTACTACTACACCTACACAACCAGTACCAGAAACCAAGTAAAGAAGAAAAATAGTAGATGAAAAAGAGGGAGGTAACTCCCTCTTTCCTTTTATATATCTATTAAAGAAGTGTACCCTGGTCCTTACTAGGTGGTATTTTCACTATCTCAGGTAGTGACTCTACCTTACCATCACCCTCTAACTTAACCAAATCCATTTTCCTTCTCATCTGATTTACTCTAGTAGTACTTACATCACTATACTGTTTTTGTAATTGTTCTATCCTTACCCCAACCTTATCAAACTCCTCACTAAACTTGTCAAACTCTTTCTCTACTGATTGTACATGTCCCACAATCTTATATATATTTTCCTGTATTCTAAAATTCTCATATGCCTGTTTTACCATTCTTAACATAGCTGTAAAACTAAATGGACCAGCAAGTACTACTTTCTTTTGCATAGCATCTTGCCATATGGATGGCATTTTGTCATAGATAAAGGAGAATATCATCTCATTTGGTATAAAGAGGATTACAAAATCTACAGTCTTTTCCTCTGGGTTAATATACTCTCTGGTAGTAACCTGTTTAATCTTTTCTTTAATATCACTCTCAAACTGTCTCATATGCCTATTTTTCGTATCTAGATCATCTGTCTCAGTCATTTTTTGAAGTGCAGAGTAAGGGAATTTAGCATCTACATTTATCTTAGTTCTGTCTGGTAGATATATTGTAAAATCAGGTCTACTACCACCATCACTCTCTTGCCTTGTATATGTCTCTCCTACTACAAAACCAGCCATTTTAAGTAAATCATCTGCAACTTGCTCTCCAAACTGTCCTCTTAACTGGTTATTGGAAAGAACCTTCTTTAAATTCTCTGTACTAACAGAAAGTTGCTCTGTAATCTTTTTATACTCATCTAAAGAATTTTTTAATGAAGAGAAAGAATTTATTCTTTCCTTCTCAGAAACCTCTAACTCTTTCTTACTCTCTTTCAAATCTTCCTGAATGACCTTTACTAACCTCTCTATCTCTGCTCTCTTGTTTTCTAAATCTACCCTACTCTTACTAGACTCTGCTCCTAATTTAGCATCAGCCATCCTTACTAAACTCTCATTCGCCTGGTCTAATATCCCTGGCATTATCTCATTTAATTTCTGTGATATTGTTTCAGATATCTCCTCTTTTTGGTTACCAGTACCCTTAAAAAAGAAATAAAATATCCCTATACCTAGTACTAATCCCCCAACTAAAGCAATGATGATTTCCATAATGGCAAAAATTTTAAAATTATCGTATTCTTATTATATCCAACATCTAATATATATGCTATGAATATCGGTAAATACATAACTAAAGACAGAGTATTTGTTAACAACATATTAATCACTATATTCATAGGTATATTAGTTAACTTCCTTAACTACCTTTTTAATATTTTCCTTGCTCGTAATTTAGAAAGTACAGACTTTGGAATATACAATGCAGCAATTGGGATAATTACACTAGTACAGATACCAGCCATAGCTATACAAACAGCTATTACTAAAAAAGTTGCTACTAACAAAAAGTATGATCTAAGAAAATTTAAATTAAACAGTACTCTACAATTAACAGGTATAGCGGTAGTAATATCATTACTCTTTTACCTGTTTGGAGATTTAATAGCGGATATAGCTAATATTTCAAAAGTATATATATTACCACTTACACTTGTAGTATTTGCATCGATAGTAAATCCTCTAGCTAAAGGTTTTCTTCTAGGAATAGAGAGAATACTCTCCTTTAATATGGTATTACTTTTAGAGACGTTACTTAAATTTTTCATAGGGTACTTAGCACTGTATTGGACTACAGATATACAGTTAATAATATTGGCATTTGCACTACCTCAAATACTTTCAATAGTATTAATACTTCCTTTTGTAAAAACAGGAGGTAAAGAACAGCCTACGAATCAGTTAAAACTAAATTACAAACATATATCATTAATATTTACTACATTCTTACTTCTAAATATTCCCTTTACTATAGATTTAATATTAGTAAATCCAGATGTAAGAGCCTCGTATGGGGCTTTAGCATTAGTAGGTAAAATTGTATATTTTGGATCTGTAACGATAGCGAGTTTAATGATATCTAAATTGGCTAACTCTAAGAAAAAATTAAGAAGAAAAACATTAGTAATATCCCTATTAGTATCTGGAGTAACAGGTATAACTATCTCAATCCTTTACCTAATATTCTCTAAAGAGATTGTACAAATTGTATTTGATGGTATGTATATAGAGATAGTAAGCTATATTGTACCGTATGCTGTAGCTATGACAGCATATGCACTCTCATATATGGTAATAACCTCTCTACTAGTAGAAGACTCATATATTCATATTTACTTTCTAATATTTCTTTCCGTATTACAGGTAATACTGTTTAAGATTAATAACAGTAGTTTGTATGATGCTTTTGTTAATCAGATAATAGTGTATGGGATACTAAGTATCTTTGTATTCTTTATTTTAATTTTTTATATCTTTAAAAAAGATGGGAAAAACTCTCAAGGAAAAGCTTAAAGAAGAGTTAAATGGCTTTAAAGATTTTGCTATGAAGGGTGACGCTATTACACTCGCTGTTGGTGTAGTAATAGGTGTAGCATTTAAAGATTTAGTAGATTCACTAGTTAATAATGTATTTACACCTCCAATTGGTTTTTTAACTGCTAAATTAGATTTTTCTAAACTGTATATTACTCTTGGTAAAGATAGGTTTGATACATTAGAAGAGGCACTTGCTGCTGATGCAGTAGTAATACAGTATGGATTAGTATTAAATGCGATAATTACATTCGTAATTACAGCAATAATACTTTACTTCATAGTAAGAGCTATTAGTAAAGCTGTTGAGAAAGAGGAAAAGAAGGAAGCTAAAACAACTAAGACATGTCCTTACTGTATGTCAGATATTAATATTAAGGCTAAGAAGTGTGCTTTCTGTACTAGTGTTGTTAAGTAAGATTAATCAGGGAGATAGTTACAGGATTCGTTAGTACAAGAGCCCGGAACTGATTCTGAGAATCCATCTGCTAGAGATTCTTGACCATCTTCATCACATAGTACTCCCATCTCACACTCTGTACCATCCTCTTTCCCTATACATTGCTCCTCTGTCTCTATACAACTACTCTGTTCACATGCCATTAAAGTACATACTACTTCTCCATTTGTACATGAGCATGTATTACAACCATCAGAGGAAGGGAAACCTTCATCATTTGCATATTGAACTCCATCATACAGACAGTAATCTACCACTTCTTCTTGATTAGTTTCTGGTTTAGAAAGTGGATTCTCAATTCCTACAACCAATCTATCTGTAAAGAAGAGATATGCAAACAAACCAAGAAGTACAAACACCATTATTAGTAATACAACATTTAATATCTTCTCTCTACTACACTCATCACTACTACTAGAAGATGTACTCTCTACCTCTGCCCTACTTGTACTACTTCCACTATCTATCTGTTCTATACCTGGGATACCCATACAAAAGAAATTAACAAATTAATATCTATTTAATATATCATTATGAAATATATATGGACAATAGTAGACTCGAACTACTGACCCCTACAATGTGAATGTAGTGCTCTAACCAACTGAGCTAATTGTCCTTAGAAATCAATATATATCAAACATATTTCTTTTTCAATTGACTACATTCATTTTAAATGATTAGATATTAATATATTAATTTAGGTAAGTAATATCATGAGTGATAACTTTTATGAAATAGAGAATAATCCTACAACAGGAGAAGATGTAGCAAGAGTAGCAGATGTAGCATCTGCACAGGAATTAGCATCTATGGAAGATACTATGATAAATAGGGAAGTGGAGTTAAAAGAGACATATGAGCAAGGAACAGAACAGGAGAGAAACAATTTAGAAATAGCTGATGGTTTAGCAAAGAAATATCCTCATGCATTTGAACAAACCATATTACCAGATGGTTCTAAGGTAACTGTTTTTAAGAATTACCTTATTCCTGAGTTTAATAATAAATATAATATTGTTACTGATCCCGATAACTTATTCTCCCAAATAGATCCAGTACAAAGATCGATTTTAACAAAAGGATTTGTAGGCTCTGAATATAATTCCTTCATATTTTCAAAGGAGGGATTCATTCAAATCAGTCTAAACATGAATACCGGCCAATTCAATGAACCTTACTTTAAGCCAACTCAGGGAAATCTTCAAGCTATTATTGATAATATTAAAAATATTTCTAAAAGAGGAGGATTCCAAAAATATACAAGCTATGGAGTTGAACTGAAGGTTAACAATGGGCGAAATAATATTACTGCATCAACATATCCGTCACCATTGAGCCTTGCTGATCCTAGATTTAGAGATATGAATGACTTAGGTCCCCTATTCGAAAACATGGGCTATGCATTTAAAGTCGCAGAAATAATTGGAGAGAAGAAAGAAGAAAGCGAGAAGTTAAGTCCTGAAGAGATATTAAATCTTCTTCCTTAATATATATTACTCTTGATTATTAGTAGGTTGACTCTTCTGAGGAGTTTCTTTCTCTATTCCCTTTACTACATTAACAAGGATATA
>DAINAD010000031.1:0-6308 GCA_036733605.1 Patescibacteria group bacterium
AACCTCAAGTAATGAGAGAGATGTCTTTTGGTAAATATATGGGTAGAACCTTTGAAGAGATAGAGAGAGTAGATAGGGAGTACTTAGAATGGCTAGTAGATAGTATGAGTGATAAACCAGATTTACAATGGAATGCTAAACAGGCATTAGACAATGGTATCCGCAATAGAACCCAATCTCTTTTTCAATGTCTCTCTAAAATCTTTAATGTCGTTTTCCTTAAATACAGATATTACTTCAAACTGTTTGAAATCCTTCTTTAAGTTTTTCTTAACCTCTACTAATTGCTCATCAGAGTAGATATCACTTTTAGTAAAAAGAATTAATTCAGGAAGAGAGTAGAGTAACTCAGAAATATTTTTAAACTCCTTTCTCATCTCTTTGTATGCTTTAACTAGATCTTCATTCTCTAAACTAATACAGTGTATAACTAATTTAGAATATTTAGTGTGTTTAAGAAACTTAATACCCAATCCCTTACCTTTGTAAGTACCCTCAATTAAACCGGGTAAATCCATTAATACCGTACCATCCATAACAGCAAGTTGAGGTTGTAATGTAGTAAATTCATATGGTGCTACCCTATACTTCGCATTAGAGAGTGCATTTACAATACTAGATTTACCTGCGTTTGGATATCCTAAAAATATTACATCTGCTTTTAGATTAAGTTCTAATTTAAGAACTTTTTCTTGAGGATCTTCCCCCTTTGTTCTAGAGAGTTTCCCATCCCATCCCTTTCCTCTTAAAGAGAAATTACCTAATCCTCCAATACCACCATCTAAAATCTTAACTCTAACCTTCTCCTTTGTAATAGTTAAAAATTCAGTATCATCCTCATTAAATATCTTCGTAACTAAAGGTACATGTATTTCAATATCCTCTCCATCCTTACCAGTTCTTTTGTTTTTCTCTCCAATATGACCACTCTCTGCTCTAAATGTTTTAGTTTGAACAATCTTACTAAAATCAAATATACCCCTATCACCTACAATATATACATCACCTCCCTTACCACCACTACCACCATCTGCTCTACGAGTTTTATCAAAGGCAATTATTCCATCACCTCCCTTACCAGATTCTAATTGTATTCTTGCTTTATCTATCATCCTACAATTCTACCTTACTTTCTCTGTTTTGTAACCTTTTGACAATATTTTTTAGGAGTGATAATCTGAATAAGGAAGCCTTAATTTCTGATTAATAGTAATGAAAGAGAGATTTAGTATTAAATTTGGTGGATATTCAGGACAAGGTATTAATACTTTAGGGGGGTTCCTAAGCAAAGCAATTAAAAATTCCGGATACTTTACATTTGCATACAGAGAGTACCCATCTGTAATTAAAGGTGGATATGCGTCATATCAAATAGATTTCTCCTCATATGAGATTTCATCCTCATCCAAAGGATGTAAAATTTTAACTTGTATATCTCCTGACTCTTTAGAGAAATATTTAACAAGCGTAGATAAAGGGGGAGTAGTTTTACACTCTCTAAAAGATTACAAATTTTCTTCAACACATCAGAAATATATTAAGAAGAACAATATTGAGATTAGATATATAGATACCTTAGAGTTAACACAGGAATGTAAAGCTCCCCCCATTATGGGTAATATCATAATGCTAGGCGCTTTGTGGAGTCTTTTAGATCTCAAAAGAAAGGTACTAGAAAAAGAAGTAGTAGAATATTTTTCAAAAAAAGAAGGGGTTGATATAGAGGCTGAGAAGAGATGTTTAAGTGCGGGGTATCAATATATTAAAGATATTAAAGTAAAGGGATTACCCCAAAAGGTAAAGAAAGGATGGGAAAGCTCTAAGATACTTACTGGTAATCAAGCATTAGCTCTAGGTGCCATTGCAGGAGGTTGTAGAGCTTACTACGCATATCCCATGACACCTGCTACATCGATATTAGAAACGTTAGGAGAGACATATGAAGATACAGGTATTTTAGTTAAACAGGCAGAGAGTGAAATTACTGCAATACAAATGGTAATGGGTAGTATGTATATGGGAGCAAGAGCATTTACAGCAACCTCAGGAGGTGGTTTTGATCTAATGACAGAAACAGTATCATGCTCTGGTATGACAGAAATCCCCTTAGTAGTTGTACTTGGTCAAAGAGCAGGTAGTGGTACAGGTGTTCCTACTTGGAGTGGCTCTAGTGATTTAGATGCAGCCCTGCAAGCAGGTCATGGAGAGTTTCCAAGATGTGTACTACACGCTAGTGACGCAATAGATAGCTATGAATTAATACAGGAAGCATTTAATATATCTGAAACATATCAAATACCAGTAATACTCTTAACAGAAAAACAAATTTCTGAATCTCTCTTTAATATTAAAGAGTTACCCTTACCGTTAAAACTTAAAAGAGGTTTAACAACCAACGGTATTAAAAGATACCAAATTACTAGTAATGGTATATCTGCTAGATGGTTACCTAAAAAAGGTAGGGTACCATATCTTTCAAACAGTGATGAACACAATGAGTATGGTATTAGTACAGAGGAAATTGATGAGGTTGTAAAAATGTCTGAAAAAAGAATGAGTAAGATGGTAACATTAGAAAGAAATATTCCTCAACCTAAATACTACGGCCCTAAAGACCCTACAACGGTATTTGTTGGTATGGGTAGTACAAAAAATGCTGTACTTGACGCTATGAAGATTAGTAAAAAGAGAATAGGGTATTTACACTACAAATACATATTACCTCTTAAAGAAGAAAAAATATTACAATTAAGCAAAGAGGGAGTAAAGGTAGTACTAATTGAAAACAATCAGACGGGCTCCTTTGGTAAATTAATAAAGGAACAGAGTGGTTTTTACATACCGAATACCTTAAAGAAATATGATGGAAGGCCCTTCTTCGTAAATGATATTTTAGATTACCTTAAGTAAATGAAAGTAAAGATTGAAGATTACAATACAGCAGTAAAAAATACTTGGTGTCCAGGATGTGGTAATTTTAATATTCATATTGCTCTTAAAAAAGCATTAGTCGAATTAAAGAAAGAACCCTCTGAAGTAGTTCTCTCTTTCGATATTGGTTGTAATGGTAATGGAGGAGATAAAATTGAGGGATTTAGAGTAAAGGGATTACATGGTAGATCTATACCATTTGCAGTAGGTGCTCATTTAGCAAATAGGAAGATGACTGTAATTGCAGATATTGGAGATGGTGGATGTTTACACGAGGGAATAGATCATCTAATACACGCTATTAGATCAAACTATGATATTACAGTATTAATACATAACAACCAGAACTTTGCTCTTACTACTGGACAAATTACATCTACATCACCTAAAGGTAAAAAGATGTATGCTTTTCCTGATGGTAAAACTGAAGGATATATAAATATTGGAGAGTTAGTACTCTCTCTTTCTCCCTCCTTTTACGCTAAAGGATACTCTGCAGACCCTAATCAGTTAACAGAGATAATTAAGCAAGGGATAAAGCATAAAGGGTTTAGTGTAATAGAGATTGTACAGGTATGTCCTACATACAATAAAGAGAATAGTGTTGAATTTTTAAATAGTAAGATTAAGAAAGTAGAAAGTACATCTAATATAGATACTGCTAGAAAGTATGTAACAGATAGTAAGAGTATAAATACTGGTATAATATATCAAAATAAAGAGATAAAAGATTACTACTCTAATTTGAAAAATAGGAAGGGTAAAAAAACAGAGTTAGTAGAAGAAGTTAAAAATGGTTCAGTAACAAATATATTATCTAAACTACAGTAATATGAAAGATAACCTACTTTTTCCAAATAGCATAGCTGTTGTTGGAGTATCTAAGGAGAAAAATAAAATAGGTAGTGTCATATATCATAATGCAATAGATGGGGGATATAAGGGTAAGGTATATCCTGTTAATCCCAAATATAAAGATATAGAGGGTAAAACATGTTACCCTGATTTACTCTCCATAGGTGGTAATGTAGATATGGTATGTATTGTAATACCATCTCAATTTATCGAAACCATTATTGATGATTGTATTAAGAAAAAGGTAAATAGTGTAATAATAATATCTGCTGGATTTAAAGAAACAGGTCAAGAGGGTAAGGAGTTAGAAGAAAAGATTAGTAAGAAATTAAAAGATGCAGGTATTAGATTAATAGGTCCAAATACATTAGGGATAATAAATAACAGTATTAATCTTAATCTCTCATTTGCAAGAGCTAACCCAGGTAATGGTACTACTGCATTCATATCTCAATCTGGTGCATTCTGTACCGCTATTTTAGACTTAGCTATTAGAGATAATATCGGATTTTCTAAAGTCATTTCCATTGGTAATAAAGCAGATATATCAGAAAATGAAATAATAGAGTACCTTCAAAGAGATAAAAATACAGATTCAATAGCTATATATCTTGAAGAATTTAAAGATGGTAAAGACTTTATAGAAATCTCTAAACGAGCCTCTAAACCGATGATAATTAGCTCCAGGCAGCTCTCAAAAGGCTAGATCAGCAATAACCTCACATACAGGCTCTCTAGCGAACTCATATGATACAACCATAACCGCTATACAAAAGGGTAATTTAATAAAGGTAGAAAGCTCTGAAGAGCTCTTCGATATGATTAAGGTAATCTCTAGCAAAAAGCTTCCTAAAGGCAAAGGTGTAGGTATTGTAACTAATGCTGGAGGACCAGGAATAATGGCTACAGATTTTACAGAGCAGTTTGGCTTAGAGGTTGCAGAAATAGGGGAGAAAACGAAAGAGAAACTTAAAAAATTCTTACCTCTACAAGCCAATGTAAATAACCCTGTAGATATACTTGGTGATGCACTACTAGATAGATATGAATACGCTATTAATACAGTATTAGATGATATAGCTGTAGATTCTTTAATAGTTATCTTAACTCCTCAATTAGTTACAGATATAGTTGGGGTTGCAAAAAGTATTGTTGATATACAAAAGAAAACCTCTAAACCGATATTCTCATGCTTTTTAGGAGGACATGATATAGAGGAGGGGAATAAGGTATTAAGAGCATACGGACTCTATGTATCTAATGATATAGAAGATACAATAAAATTACTAAGTAAACTCTCTTACTATGTAATAGAAGAAAATAACTATACCTTTAGAAAAATCTCAGAGTTACTACTTAAAGGTAGGAACAGAAAATTAATACATGAAGAGATCTCAGATACTCCTACTGTACTGTCAGATGATATTACTGAAAAAATAGCAAAAGAGGTAGGATTAGATTTACCTAAGCAGTTAATCACTGCAAATATAGATGAAGCTATTGAATTTGCTAGTGTTAATTTCCCTGTAGCTATTAAAGCTGTAGCTAAAGATTTAGCACATAAGACAGATTTTAAGGGTGTATTTTTAGATATTAGAACAATCTCAGAGTTACAAAGTAAGTTTGAAGAGTTATCTACCAATATTGAGAAAGCAACTGGTAAAAAAGTTCCTGAGATCTTAATACAAGAAATGATTGAGCCTAAGGTAGAATTCTTTATTGGTGCTAATAGAGAAGGGGACCTTAATATATACAGTAAGGAGGGGTTTGGATTTGGTCATTTAATAGCAATAGGGGATGGTGGTATATATACTGAAATACATCGCGATATTAAACATATATTAGTTCCAGAGAGTATTAAAAATATTACTAAGAAATTAGATGAGACTAAGGTAGTAAAGATAATAGATGGATATAGAGGTAAGCAGAGATTAGCAAAAGAAAAAGTAATTGAAACAATAGATAAGGTCCAAAAGATGTTAGTAACATACCCAGAGATAGTAAGTATTGATATGAATCCTGTAATGGTTACTGAAAAAAGAGCAGTAGTTGTTGATATTAAGATATATATAAAAAGATAGGAACTATTTTTTACCTTCGTTAATAGTAGCTTGAATAAATCCTAAAAATATTGGATGAGGAGCTATAAATCTACTCTTAAGCTCAGGATGGTACTGTGTAGCTAGAAAAAATGGATGTACCTTTCTATCTAACTCTATAGCCTCTATTAACCTCCCATTGGGACTCTTACCAGATAATTTCATACCTTTACCCTCTATCATATGTTTATACTCATTATTAAACTCATATCTGTGTCTATGCCTTTCCATTACAGTAGGTAAGCTTTTGTATAACTCATTACCATACTTAGAGTAGAGTGATTCAAGCAGTGAACCTTTAGATATCTTACATGGCCATGCACCTAATCTAATAGTTCCTCCAAATTTACCATCCTTTAATATCTTTTTTTGTTCTTCCATAAGGTGTATTACAAGATTTTTAGATTTTGGATTTACCTCCTC
>DAINAD010000032.1:0-6305 GCA_036733605.1 Patescibacteria group bacterium
AGTCATATGATGAGTTTAAAAAGATATTAAAAGGAGAGAAAGGTTTTATTAAATCTTACTGGTGTGGTAGCAAGGAGTGTGAAGATGGTATTAAATATGATACTAAGGCTACTACAAGATGTTTTTCTAAAGAGGGCAATGGTAAGTGCATATACTGCGATAAAGAGAGTACTAAAGAGTGGGTATTTGCTATTCCATATTAGTGAAACATGAAGAAATTCTAAATGTTACACAATCCCAATTCTGTTCCAACCGCATGAACATCAGTGTCAATATTTTTGAACACACGCATACCAATTGTTATATTTAAAGGGTATTTTTAAGTGGTGAACTATTTTACACTAGCAAGACATATAGAAAGTAGGGATACCTATTAAAAAAGGTTGTACGGAATTTTCACTCTAAAAACCATTTCTCCTTAGCCATTCTCCAGTGTAACTTTGAGTACTATTTTTTACATCATCGAGTGTACCTTGGGCTACAATCTCTCCTCCCTTATCTCCACCCTCTGGTCCGAGGTCTATAATCCAATCTGAGAATTTTATAATGTCTAAGTTATGCTCAATTACGAGAACCGTATTACCCTTGGTAACCAATTTTTTTAATAGATGTAAAAGCTTGTCGGTATCGTAGAAGTGAAGACCTGTAGTAGGTTCGTCTAATATGTATATTGTATGTCCTCTAGTTTGTTTAGAGAGCTCCTTTGCTAATTTTATTCTTTGGGATTCTCCTCCTGAGAGTGTTAATGCTGATTGACCTAATTTAATATATCCCAAACCAACGTCTTGTAGTATGGAGAGTTTGTTTTTTAGAGAAGGTATATCTTTAAATGTATTAAGCGCTTGGTCTACAGTCATATCTAATATTTCTGCTATATTTTTATCCTTATAGTCGATACTTAATGCCTCTTCATTGTATCTTTTACCATTACATTCATCACATGTAATATACATATCTGGTAAAAATTGCATCTCTACTTTTATCTCTCCATCTCCTTTACACTTCTCGCATCTACCACCTTTTACATTAAAACTAAATCTTCCACTCTTATATCCTCTTGCTCTAGCTTCCTGTGTTTGAGAAAACAGCTCTCTAATGTATGTAAATATGCCTGTATATGTAGCAGGGTTAGATCTAGGTGTTCTTCCTATTGGTTTTTGATCTATACCAATTACTTTATCTATATTTTCCAATCCAGTTATATCTTCATATTTACCCTCTATCTGTTTACCGTTCATCTTTCTATTCATTAGTACTGGGTAAAGTGTGTCATTTATTAATGAGGACTTACCACTTCCTGATACTCCTGTAATACATGTAAATGTATTAAGTGGTATATTGAGGTTAATATTTTTTAGATTATTTGTAGTAATACCCTTTAGAGAGATATATTTAGGAGTTGTATTTAACTCTAAGCCCTTATTTATACCTTCTCCTATCTTTAATCTTTTAGAAAGGTATTTACCAGTTAGTGAGTCTGACTTTTTAATATCCTCTATCTTTCCCTGTGCTACAACCTCTCCACCATGCTCTCCTGCTTTAGGACCTATATCTATTATCCAATCAGCTCTCTCCATAGTTTCTTGATCATGCTCTACTATTACAACACTGTTACCGGTATCTCTAAGAGACTCTATTGAGGTTAGTAATTTATCAATATCTTTAGGATGAAGACCAATGGAGGGTTCATCTAATACATACAGTACACCTGTTAATCCAGTTCCTATCTGTGATGCTAATCTAATTCGCTGAGATTCACCACCAGAGAGAGTATTCGCTTTTCTAGAGAGAGTTATGTAATTAAGACCTACGTTTACTAAAAACTGTAATCTACTACTTACCTCTTTAAGTATGGGTTGTGCTATCTGTTTTTTATTCCCATCTAGTGAGAGTGTTTCTATATATTGCATAAGCGTATCTATAGGGAGATTACTCATCTCTATAATATTGTACTTACCTATGGTTACAGCGAGGGAGTACGGTTTTAATCTATCTCCATTACAGCTATCACATACTCTCTCTGCCATATATTTTTCAATATCTACTTTCCTATACTCTGAATCAGTCTCTTTATACAATCTTTCTAATTCATTAGTAACCCCTTCGTACTGTACATCATATATTCTTTCTTTACCGAAACGATTCGTGTATTGAATTCGGTAGGAGTCTTTAGAGCCACTTCCAAAAAGTATTAGATCTAATATCTCTTTAGGGTATTTTCCTAAGGGTGTTTGTAAATCGAAATTATGCTCTTTAGCTACACTCTCTAATATCCTTCTTGTCCAAGAGTCTTTTGTAGTCCTATTACCCCAAGGGAATATACCTCCCTCTGATATTGTTAAATTAGGGTTATATACCTTAGATATATCTATCTCATTTATTATTCCTAAACCAGAGCATCTAGGGCACGCTCCTTCTGGTGCATTGAATGAGAAAGAGGCTGGTGTAATTTTAGGGTATGAGATTTGACACTTAAAACAGGTATTTTTTTCTGAGAAGAAGTAATCTTTCTTTCCTATTAATATCTTTATCTCACCATCAGAAAGAGATGTTGCTAACTCCAATGAGTCTATTAATCGTTTCTTAAAGGACTCCTTACTATCTTGTAGCATCTTGTAAGTTAACCTATCTACTATTAAATCTATTGTATGCTTAATATTTGAATCTATATTCAAATCCTCTATATCATCTAAATGGTATGTATCTCCATCTATTATTACCCTGGAAAAACCTTTACTATGTAACTTTGAGAGTAGGGCGGTATACTCTCCTTTCCTACTTTTTACTAATGGTGAGAGTATTTGAATATTCTCTTTCTCTTTGTTAATTAAATTTAATATCCTTTGTGATATCTGTTGAATACTTTGAGAAGATATTTCACTACCACAGGTTGGACAGTGTGGTTGACCAATATGACCATACAGTAATCTTAGGTATCCATATATCTCTGTAATTGTACCTACAGTAGATCTTGGATTACTACTTGTAGTTTTCTGATCTATTGATATTGCTGGAGAAAGGCCTGTAATGGAATCTACATCAGGTTTGTGCATAAGGCCGAGAAACTGTCTAGCGTATGAAGAGAGAGACTCTACATATCTTCTTTGACCCTCTGCATACAGTGTATCGAATGCTAATGAGGATTTACCACTTCCAGAGACACCTGTTAATACTACCAATTTATTCTTGGGTATATCCAGTGATATATCTTTAAGATTATGCTCTTTAGCTCCTATTATTTTTATATATTCTTTGTTCATGACAACATATATTATATCATGATTTTCTTAATCTATTACCTTAAATTAGAGGTATGGAGGTGGTATAATGGTGGGGATTGCACCCGTAGCTCAATAGGATAGAGCAACGCACTCCTAACGCGTAGGTTACTGGTTCGATTCCGGTCGGGTGCATACCCTTATTTATTTCATACATATACAATACATATGACAGTAGATGAACTTAAACCACCAGATAGGAAGGATGGATATCCATCTCAAACACCTATATGGTTAAGAAGGGTATTAGAGATATTACCAGGTAGTTTAATATGGTTTTTTGTTCTATCCCCCCTTATCTTTGCCATCTTTGGATGGGAAGAGGTCTTCGTATTCTATATCTCATATCTTATAATATATTGGGTGTATAGGGGTATAAAGTTTGTAGTGGGTATAGCTATAGGGGTAAAAAGGATGGAAAGGGATCTTAATACGGACTTTCTTAAGTTAATAAAAGAGACAGACCAAAAGAGATATGATGAACTTAAATATATATATCTATGTCCTGTATACAAAGAGGGATTAGAAATTTTAGAACCATCCTTTGAAGCATGGAGTAAGAGTGATGTAGGTGGTAAGAAGATACATGTCGTTGTTGCTATGGAGGAAAGGAGTGCTAAGGATATACAGATACCTAACTTTGAAATTCTAAAGAAAAAATATGGTCATCTATTCGCTAGCATGGAGTATTTTGTACATCCTGCTGGTATAGAGGGAGAGGCTGCGGGAGTTAAGGGTGCTAATATTAACTGGGCTATGAGAAAGTATGTAAAGAGGCTAGAAGAGGAGGGTAAAGATATCCATAACTATATGTTAATTACCTGTGATTGTGATTTGAGACCTAACCCTAAATATCTATCGGGTATTACTTATAAATATCTTACTGTAGAAGATCCAGATCATAGATACTATACTAGTGCTGTATATACGCTAAATAATAATATATGGAGAGTACCAATATTAATAAGGGTACAATCTACTATGTTAACTTTAGTTACATTACATAACTGGACTACAGAAAAGTATGAGACTATTCCTTTTTCTAGTAGTGTGTTTAGCTCTAAAGCAACATTTTCCTCCTATGTAGTTAATCTAAAAACCTTAAAAGAGGTACATTACTGGGATCCACAATTGGGAATTGATGACACAACCTTTTTTTGGAATGCAGTAGTAAGGTACAAAGGTAACTTTAGAGGAGAAGAGGTATATTTACCAAGTAATAGTGATGCTGTTGAAAATGAAACTATGCTTAAATCTTACCAAGCGTTTTATAAACAGCAACATAGATGGGGATGGGGTATTATTATATTCCCAACAACATTAGCCGCATTAATCTATGAGAAGAATATGTCTATAACTTGGAAATTACATATGGTTTTTGCCATTATTAAAAATTACATACTATTTTTTACAGTAGTATATTTAATGACTATCGGTTTAGATTTATTAGGGGTATTTAGTAATGATTACGCTTATAGTTCTGCAGCGTATAACCTACCTACCGCTATGAGTTTCCTTTTAAGCTTACTAATTATATGTAACCTATTCTTAATTTACTTTAGAAGAAAGTTAATACCTATTCCAAAGGAGTGGCCTCTATGGAGAAATATATTAGACTTTGGAGAGGTAGCATTAATAGCTGTGCAGATGCTTACATTTGGTTTTATCCCTTATCTTCAAGCACATACTGAAATGATGTTTGGTAGAGGTTTTAAAAAGAATTTCTATGCTACAGAGAAAGTAAAAATGAAGAAGGGGAGATTATCTAAATAGGTAGGAATCTATATAGATATCATCAGAGGTATCTTTATTATCAAAGTAAAAGGTATATACCTTATCACTAGATATAGTTATTACAAAGTATTTAAGGGTATCTAAATCTTTAAGTATTTCTACTCTGTTATATCCATCCTTATCAGCAATATACAAGGTATTATCTTTCTCATACCATATATATGTAGAGTTAGATATCCAATTTACATTCTTACTTTCAATATTCAAATCTTTAATATTTTGTGAGCCTAGTTCTACAGTATGATTACCATCCTGTTTGTTAAATGTAAAGACGTTGTATCCCTGTGTATCCTTATAGATTAATTTATAGTTATCAGGAGAGAAACGTACAAACTGTGAAGGGTAGGGGGAGATTAAATAGTATTTCTGATTATCCATACTGTACCAATATGCGGATGTCTCTGTTTTAATATATATACCCTTAGCACCTTGATGTATTCTAATCCTTTGTATTTTACCTACACTTTTAGTACTTTGGGGTGAATTAGTAAATGGAGCATATTTACCCTCTTGGTCATCATCCTTATATTGCTCTATATATCCTTTATCTTTTTGAAAATACAAATCATCTAGTAATACCTTTGCACTAGAGCCATCCATCTGATGTTGAACTAATGAGTATGAGTATACATTCTCATTTGTATTCTCTATATTTTCCTCTATTGTGTAGAAGGAACCCTGTTCATCTGTACTCCATATATACTCCTTGCCTACCTCTTTCTTTATTAACAGATATCTAGTTTGTTTAGATATGTCATATGATATTAAGTCTGCCTTAGAATCAAACATTAGATACTGATTATTTAGTGACCAACTCATTTTGTACGAAGAGAGAGTAGATATATTTAATTCCTCCATACTAGCTAAATTACTACTTTGAGTAGAGTTAAGAAGGTAGCTTTTGGTAGTGATCTTATCTGTAATTTGTAATACAGCTAATATACCGCTAGGAGAGAGAAGTAAATCTACGGTACTGTCCTGTGCTAAGTCTAATGTAAGTACTACCTTAGGGTTAGAACTTAAGTCCAAGAAGGTTGTATTAATATCAAATCGATAAAGCTCATATCTGTATAGTAGGCTTGTAGTAAGTGGAGACTTTGTTAAGAAGTATATATAGTTTTGAGAGTCATTTATCCAACTGTTTACATATGTCTTTTCAGAAAGAGAAAATATATTAGATTTCAAAATCTCCTCCTTTATTAACCAAGGTTGTACAGGTGTAGACCTCTCCTC
>DAINAD010000033.1:0-5728 GCA_036733605.1 Patescibacteria group bacterium
TTTCTTACAGTAATATTCTGATCTAAATCAGAACCCTTAAGACCGATAACTACTCCTTGAAATACCTGTATTCTCTCTTTGTTACCCTCTTTAATTTTAAGATGAAGTTTAACAGTATCACCAACCCTTACATCAGGTCTTTTCTTGTACTGATCCTTCTCTATACTTTTTGTAATATTACTATTCATCTCCTTATATCTTTAATATTTAAACAGTTCGCTTGGTATTATAGAATAAAAATTAAAAATATGCCACAATGTATATTAGAAAACTGCCATGAATAATAGAAAGAAAGTATTACTAATAATAATGGATGGACTAGGAGCTGCTCCTGCAAGTAAAGGGAACGCCGTTGTACTAGCCAATCCTTTAAATCTTTCAAGGTTCTGGTCTTCATCTCCACATACATATCTACTAGCTTCTGGAGAGGCTGTAGGGCTCCCTAAAGATGTAAAAGGTAATAGTGAGGTAGGTCATATGAATATAGGGGCTGGTAGAGTCGTAATACAAACATTACCAAGAATAGATCAAGCAATAGAAAAGGGTTTGTTTTTTCAAAACAGTGTATTAATAGAAGCACTTAATCATGCTAATAAATTTAATACAAGAGTACACCTACTTGGATTAGTAAGTGAAGGAGGAGTACATGCTCATACTAATCATATAATTTCTACATTACAGTTTTTCTCTAAAAACAATTTCCAAGGTGAAATACTACTACACGCATTTACAGATGGAAGAGACTCCCCTATGAATGATGCTTCTAGGAATTTAGATAAAATACAAAAATATATATCCCAATCTGGTATAGGGAAAATAGCAACACTTTGTGGTAGATCGTGGGCTATGGATAGGAATCATAAATGGGAAAGAACTAAAAAAGCATATGACCTACTTACTCAAAATATTGGTGAAGAGTGTGATACATATCAAAACTGTTTACTACGCTCATATCAAAGAAATATATCTGATGAATTTGTAAACCCTACTGTACTTGTTAAGGGAAGTGAAATAAGGCAGGGTGATGTAGTCCTCTTTCTTAACTTTAGGCCAGATAGGGCATTACAATTAACAAGAGCTTTAGTAGAAGAGAGCTTTGATAAATTCCCAAGAGTAGATCTTTCTAAAATCTACTTTGGAAGTATGGTTGAATACAGAAAGAACTTTCCAAGTAAGGTACTCTTCCCAAAACAATATATTGACCTACCATTGGGGAATATAATATCTTCATATGGACTTAGACAGTTACGAATATCCGAATCAGAGAAATTCCCTCATGTTACATACTTTTTTAATGGAGGTAGTGCTGTAAAATATACAGGTGAAGATAGAGCATTAATACAATCCCCATCTGTACCTACATATGATTTACAACCAGAAATGAGTGCTTTAAAAATGACAGAGGTATTGTCAGATAGGATTAAACAAGATATATATGATTTCATTGTCGTAAATTTTGCAAACCCTGATATGGTAGCACACTCTGGTAATATACCTGCAACCATTAAGGCTGTAGCTACAGTAGATTACTGTGTTAACAAGTTAGTAAAAGAATTCACAGTAAGGGGAGGTATAGCAATATTAACATCTGATCATGGTAATGCAGAGGAGTTAATAAACTTAGATACAAATGAAATAGATACAGAACACTCTTACAATCCAGTACCATTAATAATTGTTGGGGAAACAACTACACATACCAAATTGAAATACGGTGCACTTAAAGATATAGCGCCAACGATATTAGATATAATGGGTATTCCTAAACCCAATGAAATGGCAGGGAAATCCCTACTTCCCCTTTCTAACTCTTTTGAATACACCCCTACCAATATATAGGAGTATAAATATTACAACAAGAAATATAATTACGTGCTCATATTTACTAACCCATACTCCTACACTCTCCCAATGATCTCCTAAAACAAAACCTGTATATGTAAGCAGTGTATTCCATATTAAAGAACCCATTAAGGTATATACACTAAATCTAACAAAAGGCATCTTAGCAATACCTGCAGGAAAAGATATTAATGTTCTAACAATTGGAATTAATCTTCCTAAAAATACTACCCCATTACCATACTTTTCAAAGAGATTAAATGCCCAATCTACATCACTTTCTTGTATAAATAGGTATTTACCATATTTCTCTAAGAAGTTTCTAAAGAATTTCTCTCCCCATCTACCAATCATATAGAAGGGCAAAGAGCCTAAATATGCAGCAATGGTAGCTACTGTAATAACTAAATATATATTCATACTGCCCCCAGAAGCTACAAATCCAGAAAAAGGAAGAATAATTTCACTTGGTATAGGTGCAAAGAAACTCTCAATAAAGACTGATATAAATACTCCTGGATATCCTAATACTGTAATAACATTAACTAACCAATCTATAAATAGCTCAATCATGTTTAAAAATATAGAAATTACTCCTCAAATGATATCTCAAATACTACCTCATTACCAACCTCCACCCTATTAACCTCCACAAACCCATCTACTACCTCTAGTACATATTTAGAAGGGTATGGAGATTGTATTGATGGACACATAGCAGCTGTACACGGTCTTTGATTTTCGAATATATCTACAATAACTCCATTAGAATCAATGTAGAGAATATCTAAAGATATCTCCATATCCTTCATCCAAAAAGGGTGTATCTCTTGGGTATCCATAATAAAGAGCATACCCTGATAATCACCTAACTCTGTTCTACCAGATAATCCTAGTGCCCTTAATTCCTTCGTATCAGCTACATCTACCTCAACAAAAAGACTCCTTCCTTCCTCATTAATAATTTCTACCCTTTGGAGTTTCTCTTCTACCTCTTCCTGTTTACTCTCTTTGTTTTCGAAAGAGATTTCAAAAAGGTTGTACCTTTGCTGTACATAGTAAAGAATACCTGCTACTAAACATATATATAAAAGTAATTTAAGTTGTGCATTCATATATATAAATAATATTAAAAAACTAAATATTTAACAACATATTTTTAAATATATAGACAGTACAAAATATATGATGTAAAATGCCCATGCCATAAATTTGCATTCCAAATATATGCAAACATTTGAAAAAGAAATAAATCCTGTATATACAAGATTAGATGAGATAAAGGATTTTACCAAAGTAGTACCCCAAACCAACACAGAGAAAGATGAGTATCCACACCTGCAGAAGGTTACTGATATTAATGTCTCTGTTGCCAAAAAAATGATCCAAAAACTCCATGACTTAGAGATTGAGTTAGAGGATCAAGCCCAAATCATCCAAATGGAAACTGATATAGATGCTAAAAAGGATGCTGTAGGAGCATATAACAAGATATTACAAAGCATTAGAGATACAGTAGAGAGGATTAATAGAGAGTTAATTAAGGTAGATACACCTTACTTTGGTAAAATACTCTTTAGTACTCATATAAGTGGAAGCGAGCGTCTCTTACCAATATATATTGGTAAGTTCGCATTAATGGATCCTAAAACATATCAACCATTAATTAGTGATTGGAGAGCACCCATAGCTAATATCTACTACGAGAATAGTGGACCTACAAAAAATCTTCAATATGAGTCTCCTGCTGGAATAAGGGAGGGAGATTTAATTCAAAAAAGACAATTCAATATCTCTGAAGCTAGATTTAAACATATATATGATGCTAAAAGTGGTAATATGGCTGCAGATGAGTTTTTACTTGCTCAACTTACAGAAAGGATTGGACAAAAACTTAAAGATATTGTAGCTACAATTCAGGAGCAACAGAATAAAATAATTAGAGAAGAGATTAATAAACCAGTAGTAATACAGGGAGTAGCAGGTAGTGGTAAAACCACAATACTACTTCATAGGCTTGCTTACCTCTTTTACGCTTACAAAGATAAGATAGAGCCACAAAAAACCCTCATAATAGCTCCTAATAAAGTATTTTTAGATTACATCTCTGATGTATTACCTAGTTTAGGTATAGAGCATGTAGAGGGTAATACATACATGTTTTGGGCTAAGAACATCTTAGACTGGGATAACTCATATATCCTTCACCCAGGACAAGAAGATTTAAAAATTAAAGAGTACAAAGGTTCTAGACAGTTCATAGATATTTTAGATTCATATTTTGAAGAATTTGAATCCCAACTCTTAGAAAATATCCCCTACTCTAGAAGTGATGTACTTAGAAGAAGATATTACGAACTTAAAGAAACATACCCCTACATTACAATGGATGAGAGATTAACTCTCTCATTAGAATATACGTTTGCACAAAAACAGTTTAAAGAGAAAAGAACAGGATATATGCAACAACAGTTAGATTCTGATATAGAGAAGAAGAGAGAGATATTAAAATATTTTAGTAAAAAAACACTCTCAATAGATATATACAGAGATATGTTTAAGAAGGGATATATTAAAAAAGATATAGCAAAATATACGCTAGATGGTGTAGCAAGAAGAGGAACGATTAAAATATATAGAATGGAAGACCTAGCTCCAATACTCTACCTTCATTTAAAAATACATGGTCATACACAGTATCAAAAAGAGTATGTAATGGTAGATGAAGCACAAGATTTAAGTCTTGTACAAATACTTACACTTTTACAAATAGCTAAAAATCAAAATATTACAATTGCAGGTGACTTAGCTCAATCAATAATTCCTCCCTTTTACATTAAAGATTGGGAGAGTGTAATAGATCTTTTTAAAAATGTAGGCGCTACTAAACACTCATATCATCAATTAAATAGATGTTACAGAACTACATTAGAAATAATTGAATACGCAAACAAGATATTTAGAGATAGATTCCCTAAACAGTATAAATTACCAGAAGCAGTACTGCGACATGGAGATGAGATAGAGACATTACTGTTTGATAAAGATATTACAAAGGTTGATGAAAAGAATGTTAAATCATTAGTAGAAACAATTAAGAAAGAGTTTGATAACGGTAAGGTAACATGTGCATTAGTTTGTAGAGATAGAGATCATGCTCAACAAGCATATGAGAGAATTGTTAAATATGAAAAATATTTAGAGAAAGATATAGTGGCTTTCTCAGAAGAAGATTACAAAACTGGTTTACTCATACTACCTGTTGAAAGTGCTAAAGGATTAGAATTTGATACAGTAATACTTCTAGATATTAATGATATTACATACCCTGATACAGAGCTTTCTACAAGATTACTGTATGTAGGTATTACAAGAGCATTACACAAATTAATAGTAATAGAGAATAGTAATAGATCTCCATTACTAATATAATTGGTTATGAATATATATGGGATATTAATAGGAATAGGTGTAGTACTAGGTATAGAATTAATAAAAAGAAACAGTAATATATTTACATATAAAGATATCACCCTCATATTAATATCCTCCTTACTTGGAGCTAGAATACTCTTCTTACTTCACAATATCTCAGAAATAAATAATGGTACTGTAATTCCATACGCTGTATGGGATGGAGGATTAGCATTCTTTGGTGGTTTAATAGGATTACTCATAAGTACATATTTAATATCTAAGAAAAAATTTCTTAACTACTTTAAATTAACAGACTCCATACTACTCTTTTTACCATTAATACAGGCAATTGGGAGATTAGGGAATTTCTTCAATTACGAACTTTACGGTAAGCCTACCTCAATGTATTGGGGAATATATATACCACGGGAGTATAGAGAACCTCCCTACCTTAACTATACCCATTTCC
>DAINAD010000033.1:5738-6275 GCA_036733605.1 Patescibacteria group bacterium
GTATGAATCAGTACTTAATCTCCTTACCTTTGTAATATTAATTTCAATTAAAAAAAGATTTAAAACAGAGGGATTCATAACTGGTATATACTTAATCTCATACTCCCTAATTAGATTACTAATGAATACATTAAGAATAGATAAGGAGTATTTCCTAATGTTTGAAACCTCTGATTTACTTTCTGCTCTCTTTCTAATATCTGGTATACTCATAATATTAAATAGTATGAAAAAGGATAGTATTAAAAACAGTGTAGCCAAATTCTTTTCTAGAGTAGTTACTCTCTCATTAATTCTTTTAGCAATAATATCTGTTACTCTTAATATCAATCTCTCCTTAGGATATGAATTCCTCTTTGTATTACTTACAGTAGTAATACCTCTTCTGACAATAGTTCTTTTTAAAGTCTTTGGTATTACATCTGATTTTAATGTTACTAAGAGACAAGAGAGACCTAAGCTCTTTATTGTAATGGCAATATCCTTTCTACTAGCATTACTACTCTCTTTTAAAACAGGAGATATGAGATTAATTAC
>DAINAD010000034.1:0-6194 GCA_036733605.1 Patescibacteria group bacterium
AGTTGTGTTGATGGTGTGTGTCAAAAATGTGATCCTGAAGAAAGTAGTGTAAGTCCCGATTATCAAACATGTGCAGATATTAGAGATGAGAGAAATGGTGATACCTACTGTACTGGAGGAGCCACTCAGTACTGGGTTTGTGATGATAGGGCAGATGGTACTGGTTATGATCTCGTCCTCGCGCCTTGTCCTACTGGGGAGGATGAAGAACCTGCTTTAAATTGTGGTATTGAACCTACATATACGTTTAATAAGGCACCTACTACTGGTATAGGGCCGTTTACTAAAGGTGGAGAAGTAATCCTCTACTATACTAGTCTTCTAGACTCCACTTACAGACCTGAGCTTACCTTTAGTCACAATGGAGCTACTCATGTAATTAAGATGCCTGCCTTAGATGCAAATAAAAGGGCTAGGGTAGAAACAAATATTCAAGTTGCTGCTGGAGATACAATTACCTTCGTAAAATCAGATGATGATAGGGATCAAGGAGATCCAGAATGTGCTCCTGATGAATCGGTTAATCCAAAATATATATCTTGGGGTTGGATAGCTCCTAGTGGTGGAGAGTGTGGTTCTGGATTGGCTGGGCCTCCTACAGGTGGTATTTCTGATGACCCAATGGATAAGATTGCTGTACTTACATCCTCATATAATTCATGGGTACAAGGCTTTGGTGATGAACCAGTAGTAAGTACTAAGGGAAGTCAATGTTGGGCTGACTGGAGAGAGTGGCCAGGTGATTACGATTTTAATGACTACTTCTTACAAATAGCGTATGTACCTCAAGCTGTAATAGAAGAAACCGAACCTATCTGGGGTATTACTAAAAATGTTGTAGAGAGCTGTTTAGATGAAGGTACAGAAAATCCTGTAGCTCAATTAACATATACAATTACAGTAAGAAATACAGGAGATGGAGATGGTACCATTGAAAAAGTTACTGATGATTTAGATAATAAGGTATTAGCCGCATTTGTTCAATCAGGAATTACATCTCCTGGTGACTATACAAACGGTACAATCCTTTGGGATTACACAGGTACTCCACTTAATATTGCCGCAGGTACTACTAAAACATATACATATACGTTGTTAATAGATAAGGATAGCTTTGGAGTTTATGATAATACGGTTACTCTAACCCCAACAGGAAAAACTCCAACTACTGCTACAGTAAGTATAGATGCAGACTGTGATGTATTAATACCAGAAGAACCAGTAATTCCTGAAGAGCCTGAGAATCCAGAAGAGCCAGTAACACCAGAAGAAACTATACCTGAAACTGGAATATTCGATAGTACTGTAGGTAGGGTATCTGTAGGTCTCATCTTAGTAATCTTGGGTGGAATAGTATACAGTATGCCAAATGGTGTATTTAGAATACAAAGGAATACATACAAATACAGAGAAAGATTTGAAAGAAAAGTGGCTAACAAGTAAAAGAGTATGATATAATCCCAGAGTCTTAATTTAAAGGAAGGTAGATATGGCTGTAATAGTTCATGCCAACGAAAATATAGATAGTGCACTCAAAAGACTTCATAGAGAAGTAATGAGAGAGAAGATCCTAGAAACATACAGAGAGAAAGTATATAGGGTTAAACCATCACTATTAAAAATTCAAAAAAGAAGAGAGTGGGCTAAAATGAAAAGAAGAAGAAGGTCTGCTGCTAGAAGAGCAAAGTAAATTTTAAGACATAGTTTACATGTCACTTACTCAAGATATACGAAAGAATATGTTTGAAGCCTCTAAGGTAGGTGATACTAAGTGTGCTGATATTTTGAAAATGGTACTTGCTGATATTAAGAATGAAGAGATTGTACTAGGGGAGTCTCTTACAGATGAACAGGTATTAAAGGTATTAAGAAAACAGAAGAAAAGAGTAGAGGACTCTATCGAGGGTTTTACCAAAATGAACAGAGAGGACTTAATCTCTAAAGAGAAAGAGCAATTAAAAGTCTTAGAGACATACTTACCTGCATTAATGAGTGAAGAAGATATTACTAAGGTTATTAAAAAAGTAATAGATGAAAGTGGAGCAAGTAGTATGAGAGATATGGGTCTGGTTATGGGTAAGAGTATGAAAGAGTTAGGAGATATGGCTGATGGTAATACTGTAAGAAATATTGTTCAAGGTTTACTTTCTTAAAAGTAAAAGAATGCAAATAGAGATATTAAATAAAGAGTTCCTTTCCCAAATAGAGCCTACATTCAATATATCTTTTGAAGATATTAGTAATGGTTTTAAAAAGCTTTTCGAAGATAGAGACTTAGAAGATATTAATATTGTTTTTGTAAATTCCGAATATATACAAGATTTAAATATGGAGTATAGAGATATAGATGCTCCTACTGATGTATTGTCTTTTAATATCTCTAAAAATAGTGGAGAAATATATATATGTCCAGAATATATATATGAGTCTTTTCAAGGAGATGAATTTGAAGAAGAGATATTAAGATTGATAATACATGGAACTCTTCATATACTAGGATATGATCATAGGGAGAGTTTAAATTGTTCTCCTAATGAGGATATGTTTTTAAAACAGGAAGAATTACTTTTAAAATACAAAAAGATATGTTCATCTTAACAGGGTTAGGTAATCCAGGAAAAGAGTATGAGTTAACTCCTCATAATGCTGGATATATATTTTTAGATGCTTTTAGAGAGTACCTTTTAAAAGAAACAAATTTAGATGTATCAGAATGGATAGATGAAAGAAAGATATTTCTTTCTGAGATATGTAAGATTAAAAAAGGTGGAGAGTTAATAGGTATATTACAAAAACCTCTTACATATATGAATAACTCTGGGAGTGGAGTACAGAAACTTTTAAGAAAATATCCTGATAGTGAATATATATTAGTACATGATGATTTAGATATACCTTTGGGTATGTTTAAAATACATCTTGGGAAGTCCCCTAAGGGTCATAGAGGGGTACTTAGTGTAGAGAGTGTAGTAAAGGGTAAGGAGTTTTTGAGAGTAAGGGTAGGGATCGAAAATAGGGGGGAGAGATTAATACCAGGAGATGCATATGTATTAATACCTTACTCTAAAAAAGAGTTAGCTATGTTAAATATGAGTATACAAGAGAGTATATCTACTCTACTTGGAAAACACTTAGAACTTTAATCTCTGTTGCTTTGTATTCTTTTAATATCTCATCTAAGGTATGTGTTACTAATCTTGTATCATTTGGAAGTACAATTCCAAAGGTGTTCTCACCAACCACTATTCCCATATTCATTACTCTTTCTACTTCCATTACAAAAAATATCTCTCCAATATATTCTTTTCTGTTGTAGGTAGTATGTACTCCATACTCATTTAAGTATTCATACAGTAATGTTGGGTAACTAAGAGATAGAGTATATGTTTGAGGTGTATTTTTTGTTCTGTAGTACTCTCTTAATACAGGCTCTATGGGTAGATTCTGTTCAAAGTAGGCCTGTGATATTAATCTGTAAGAACCAAATGCTCCAAAGTTGTATTTAAGCTTACCCCAAGTATCATTAGTATTAGTTACTAGGTATTTACCGTTGGAAATACTTTTTACAAAATTAATAGCTTTGTATGTATCTAATTCATATATATTTTTGACTCTATCATTATTGGTATCTGTATCATACCTGTCCTGTACTCCATCAAAATCAATATCTTCATTCCTTTTACCATCTACAAAATGATATGCATTGTTGTATGTATTTAAGTTCATATACATTGTAAAGAGCATATATACAAAGGAGAGAGATATGAGAGAGTAAAGGAGATATTTAATTGGGTTAATATCTTTTAAATATTTCTTAAATATTAGAAGAAGGAATATCCAGATAAAGAGGGTTTCTGTAGCAAATGCAGGGGTGAATATATAGCTGGTAAAGTAGTTAAACTTAAATATGCTTCCTAAGATTGTAATTTGGTTTTGAATGGGAAATAGGGTAAGTGAGTATGAGAAGAGTAAATCTGCTACAAAATGAGATAGAGTACCAATTAGAAATGACCAAAGTATTACATTAAGTAGTTCATCCCTAAGTACTTTTCTACTTTCTTTGTTTAGAACCCTCTTTAATATTTTTACAAATATATTTAGTAATACCCAAATTAGTATGTAAAATATTGCAGAGTGAGTAAAGATGGAGTGATGTTGGAATGAGGGTATATTAGTCATACTAAGTATTGCTAAATCAATATCAGGTAGTATTCCAAACAGTATACTAAGTACCATTACTAGAATATGTTCCTGTTTACTTAGTTTAGAGATATTCTTTTTTTGAATACTCTCATTAAGTATGTAAGATATTGGTCCGTGTGCTAAATACATTTAATATATATTTCTTAATTAATTCTTCCTAATTATACACTTACTTGATAAAATTGGCGTGTCTATGAAAAATTTTACAAAAGATTTCCTTAATATATTTAAATATCCGATATTAGATAAATATTCTACCATTACGGTAGGTAGTGAATATATGGAGTTTGTTGCAGAGATATTAGGAAAGAAGCTACAAAAGGGTATATGTTTAGTTCCTAAAAGAGATGATATTCCCAATTTTAAGGTAATTAATATCGGAGATACCTTTAAAAGGGATACTTTCTTAGATTTCGAATACTCAAATGTAGAGAGAGTATGGGGTAGTGGAGAGTACTCAATATTAGGAGAGAATATTTTAATATGGCCATACAGTTCTAAATATATTTACAGAGTTACACTACTTGGAGATGAAGTAGAGAGTATAGAGGTATTGGAGCCTGATAGCAGGAAGAGGATAGATACTGTTTTAAGTGTAAGAATATTTTCTAAGGATGAGGAGTTAGTAGTAGGTAATGAGAGTGGTAAGGAGGTATTAATATTGGAGTGTGTACCCAATATATTTTTAGAAGAGGATGTCATTGATATGGGTATTAGATCTTTACCATATTTCTCTCTAACCTCTTTGTCTAAGTCTAGTATTAATATATTAGGTGATTACAAGGGTAGAGGGTATGAGATATGGTACCTTACAAATGACCTTTTTAAATATGAGAGTGAGAGTAATTTAGGAAAGTATATAGATAGGGTGTATGAGATTAGTGATAGTGTAGAGGGGAGTGTTAGAAAGGGTTTTTTGTATGAGAGAGGTAAACTTTTAGTTCTAACAGATTCAGAAGTATTGGGTGAGATATTACTTAGTCACAAGGATTTGAGTAAAGATATTGATCCTTCTTCGATAGAGTTACTTAAAAAAATATTAGTGGGGGATTTTGTTGTACATGAGGATCATGGTATTGGGAAATTTTTAGGTTTAATTGAAAAAGAAGGTACTCAATATATTGAGATAGGGTATGCTGGAAATGATAGGTTGTATGTACCTTTGTATTCCTCCGAAAAGGTTATGAAATACATTGGTAGTGGTAAGGCACAGCCCATACTTACAGGATTAAATAGTGGGGTATGGAAGAGAGTTTCTAGTAAGGCTAAAGAGGATGTTGAAAATATTGCTAAAGAGTTACTTCAGATATATGCACTTAGAGAGATATCTAAGTCTAAGAGGGTAATTTCTAATGAGAAAGAGTTAGATGAGTATTGGGAGTTTGTAAATGATTTTGAATATACAGATACAGAAGATCAATATCTTGCTAGTAGGAAGATATCTGAGGATTTACAAAAGGATGTACCAATGGATAGGTTGTTGGTGGGTGATGTTGGTTTTGGTAAAACAGAAATAGCTATGAGAGCTACCTTTGGTGTAGTAAATAGCGGTATGCAGGTTGCTGTACTTGCTCCTACTACTGTACTTGCAAATCAGCATTTAAGGGTTTTTAAGGAAAGGTTTAAGAAATATCCATTCAATATATCCTTAATATCAAGGTTACAAACCGAGAAAGAGAAAGAATTAATTACTAGAGAGGTTAACGAGGGTAAGATTGATATCTTAATTGGTACACATGCAATACTCTCCCAAAGTATTAAGTTTAAAAACTTAGGCTTACTTGTAGTAGATGAAGAACAGAAATTTGGTGTAAAGCAGAAAGAGAAGCTTAAGGGTAGTAGGGTAGATACACATGTTCTTTCAATGACTGCTACTCCAATTCCTAGAACCTTAAATCTTTCTTTAATGGGAGTAAGAGATATCTCTGTACTCGCTATACCTCCTTTGGGCAGAAGAGAGATTAAGAATGAGTTTAGTAAGTTTAGTTTTG
>DAINAD010000035.1:0-6037 GCA_036733605.1 Patescibacteria group bacterium
TTATTATTTTTCGGTTATGCAAAGTAAATTACGTTTTTTTGCTAGTTTACTGCTAATTTTTTCATTAAGTTTGGGGATTCTTTCTCTTTCAAGTACCTTTTTAAGGGCTGATGATTACAATACAGGGAGTGAATGTGATCAATCTGAATATTGTGAGAAAGAGGATCAGCCATACAGCGAAGGAGATTATTATGTAAGAATAGATGAGGCATATTTACCATATTACTGTCCCTTTGGAATTCAAGATATTAGGGTAAAAGCAGGTAATGGATATGAAAAGTATGGAGCAACAGGTGTTTTCATTGATGAATTTTATGGTCCAAATCAAGCTAATGATAACGACGACGCTGACTATGATGTCGATGTTGATTCTTCAACAGTAACGGTTACTAAGATATATGAAACAACTCAAGATATTAGTCATATAGAGATATGGTGCAATGGTGATGGTCAGGGAGAGGGTGATTTAGATCCATTAACAATATCTAAAACTGTAGAGACAAGTTTTACCCGAACTTGGAATTGGGTAATTGAAAAAATAGCTGGTGTAGAATCTTTAGAATTGGAATTAGGTGAGAGTAAGACAGTTAACTATGAAGTTACATTCACTCATAGCTATGAAGATGAATTTAAAGTATGGGGAGAAATAACAGTAGAGAATCCTAATGCTTTCGGTGTTCTTATAACAAGTGTTACAGATATAATATCTCCAGATATTAATGCTGAAGTAGCATGTATTGGTTACTCTCTCCCAGCTACTTTGGGAGCAGGTTCTACTATGATTTGTACCTATGAAAAAGAGCTTGATGATAGTATCGCAAGAACAAATATCGCAACTGTATATTTTGATGAAGAAGGAGAGGAAGATACAGAAGTAGATGTTACTTTTGGAGAGATGATTCAGATAGATGAATGTATTACTGTAAGTGATGATAAATATGGTGAAATAGGATGGGAGATATGTTCTCCTGATGATATAGAATACTCTCTAGAAATAGAGGGAGAGGAATGTGGAGATAGTGAATTTATTAATACTGTTACAGGTATTACAAATGATACAGAAAGTAAGATTGAAGACTCTGTAACTGTTGATATCTCTGTAGGAGGAGATGCTTGTATGCCTGATGAAGAAGAGGAAGAAGAGGAGGAAGAAGAGGAGGAAGAAGAGAATGGAGATGATGATACAGGTGATGTATTAGGAGATGATGATACAGGTGATGTATTAGGTGCTTCTACAGTAGTATTAGCTTCTACTGCAGGTGAAGATACCACCTTGTTATATTTAATACAGTACGTATTAATACTCTTAACAGGTGCTTCTCTTCTCTCTTTAGGTAACGCATACTATAATAGGAGGTAATGAAATTAAAAAGTTTTTATATATTAGTAGCGGTACTTACTCTTAGTACCGCTATCTATACAATATTTGTCTTAATTCCAAATACTAAACAGGAAGAAGTTAATACACAGGTATATGCTGTATTACAAACCCCTATGGTAGAGAAAGAAAAGGAAGTAGAGAGTAATCCTTTAGAGAGCATATTAACATTTGAAAAAGATGGTACATACTTAGTAGATTTTACTCTTTTAAATAGGGATATACCTAAGAGATGGGAAGGTAAAGATATTTTCTTTAAATATACATATTTAGGAGGATATACCGATGATATGGTAGATACTCTTAATGGATTACTTTTGGATGAATATAAATGGCAAAGACAGTTAGATGCAAATAGGGATATTGTATTGGGAGGCCCTATATTTCTAAGAGATAATATATATCAATTACATACACACAACGGTCTATCACTTGCTAACAAACATTATCTATTAGGAGACCTATTACACCTACTCTACTCTAAAGGAGAGCTAGAGGGCACTCAGATACAGCTAGGAGAGGTAATATTGGAAGCTATATGGACAAAGGATGCTAAGGTATTGGAAGATAATAGTACACCAGTAGGAGCTCAATTAATAATATCTACCTGTTTAGAAAGGAATGGAGATAGGAGACTAATCTCAGGTTGGATAGTTATTTTACCTCAAAATCAATAACAGCCTTATCACTAGCAGAGAATGTTCCCTCATATGAGAATTCCTGTATTACCTGTGCACACATCTCATCTCCACTTGGAGCTGTAGTAGTAACAGTAACTGTTACTTGTTCTGGATAGCTCTCTGCTACAGTAGTATCTACAGTAGCTTTGTAACATGGATTTGGTAAGTCACCTGTTACAGTATATTCCCAATTATTATTAGAAATATATTTACTCTCTAATCTAAAATTGTTTTCCATATATGTTTGAGTTGTATTACTGTCTTTATCTATATCATCATCTTTAGGAACAACACAAGAGCCACTTGTTAAGTAAATACAGAGTAAAACGGATAATAGTAATAGTATTAAAATAAATAGGCATATTTTTTTATTTATCATCTATTCTTGGTAGTGAAAGATTAAATATTGATAGGAACCAATCTAGTCTATCCATAATAAAGAGATCTATCTTAGTCAAAATCTCTAAGATTGTATCAAATATTCCCTTCTTTTCAACATCATCATCTAACATCTCTTCTAATTCAGAATCTTCTACTCCTAACACATTATCATCTTCTTCAAAGAGTAATATCTGGTTTTCATTTTGTTCCTCTTCAATACCTAATACATTTTGTAATATTAAGGTATTTTGCATCTCTTGATCATCAATAGGGAGTGTTTCTGGTGTAATTAAATATGATACTACCGTAAACTCTTTAATTACATTTGTACCATCTCCATCGTTTGCTAATACAAGTGATGTATCCAAGAAAGATATTTGTGCTAACCCAGCCTGCTTAGCTTTGAAGTATACTGTTCCAAAGAGCCCTGTAGGAGCATTAAACCCTGGATTTGGTAACCCTCCACTAAGTCTAGCGTACCCTAATTCATTATTCATTTCTTTTTGTAAAAATACAGTAGCAAAGGAGTCTTTCGTAGAGATATCAACCACCTCTAACCTATTCTTATCAAACCCTACATCTGCTTGTATTGCGTTAATAGGGACTTCAATACCAGTAAGCTGTATTTTAAGTGGGAATATTTCCCCTACTCGATACTGTGATTCACTTGGTATTACGAAAGATACTGTTTTAGGACTTACAGGATGCATTACAGATTGTAATACCTTATATTCTACTATTACAGCAAAGATAGAAAGTAATGAAGCCAAAAGAAGAAATACAACATTTATTAATGCGGATTTAATATTTTTTGGATATCTAGCCAAAGCATCTGTTACTGTACTTCCACATACCTTACAGTACTCACCTACTCTTTTAACTCTACACGAAAAACATACTGCATATCTTGGATAGAAGAGCCACCAAATGAAAAAACCAATTGAAATGAATATACCTAATAGTGCAAAGACGTGAACAAGAAACCAAGAGAGAATTATTAAAAGGAGTAATTTTATCGTTGTACTAAGTATTTTTAATATGGTTATTTGCTCCATTATCTACTATGATACAGAAGTATAGATAAATCTACAATATCACATTTATTATCATTATTAAGGTCACATCTTAATGTGTCTATATCTTCACTTTCTGTTCTATATAACCTCCAATATTCGCCCCATAATTTAACGGAGGATATAAACTCATTACTATCTATCTTACCATTTCTATTTAAGTCAAAGTATTCTAAAAATGGATATTGATACTCAGTAGTAGTAGGTCTCGGTTTTGGTACATACTTCTCTACACTCTCCTCTATAATGTCATCATCGATAACTGGAGGAGGAGGAGGTTCAGGTATAATACAGGCAGTAAGATCAAAGCTACAGCTGTTATCACATACTACCTCATCTCCTTCATATCCTAGTAAGGAGCAAGAAAAATTTTCAAAAAGAAGTGGTTCACAATCTTCTTGTCCTTCAACGACATTATCTCCACAAATGGATAATCTAATATTAGCTTCTATAAGGTGAGTAACAGGTTCTTGACTATATATTTGAGAAAGAGGAAGTAATATAGTTACAAAAAAGATTGTACTTATTATTCTTTTGTAGTTTGTAGTAAGGGGTAACCTCATTGTACTTTCTAATCTTCATTCTTTTTTTTCAAATTTATATCTATATTAAGATATTTCTTCATAAGAAGTAATGTAACAACTCCACCTACTACTATTGCTCCTCTTGTACTCCAAGGTTGGTAGTATTTCCAAAGGGAGATAGCTTTGTAATATACACCAGCTAAGACATTTGCGGGAGTAATCTCAAAGTAAAGTTTTGAAGCAGCAGCTATACCTATTGTAGTAACTGATCCTTCCCCTTTATTACTTAGAGGAAAGGCTTCTACATATGCAAAGTAATCACCAGGAATAGCATTAACAGGTACATCCAAAGTTACATCTACTACCTGTAACTGTTGAGGTTCGAGAGAAAATACCTCAGGAGAGAATCTAAACCATGATTTAGGTGGTTCAAATTCTGGTTGATCTTGATGATATGCTATACCAATGGAGTACTCCCCTGCTTCATCACCTGTATTAATAACGGAAATGGAAGGTAATCTATACACAGAACCAGGTTTCAATTCATCCTCTACAACTATTTTTCCTGTTCCTACACCTACTCCAATTGTTGCAAAAACATCAGTTATTGGTAATAACAGTAGTAATACTAATGGTAGGCAGATAACAAGGATTTTCTTCATTAATCAAGTTATTAATTTTTAGATGTTCTATTATACTACAAATTCACTATGCTGCGACTGCTTGTACCATAACATCTACAGATTGTTGAGTATAGTCAGTAGAAGTAGAAGGTGTTGATATACCTAAATCTAAGTTTTGAGTTGGTGAAGCAATTGTTAAGTCATTAATAGCTTGGGTATACCCTGTGGTCATTGGTGTATAGTTTGTAGGGTAAGTGCCACATGTAGCTAGGCAGAACTGATGAATATACTGATCTGCACCAATAGTAGACGCTAAAGTCCAAGATACAGTATCTTGTCCTTTAATATTTACATCAATAGTCACATTACCAGTATTTTCGACAATCTGAGTCTGTGTCAAAGTTGAAGTATTATTAGTAGCACTTAGTGCGAGTATTCCATATGCTACTGTCCCATCTGAAACTGTTAATGAAATCTCTTGTACAGTAACTGTAGCTGTAACAGTTCCTGTATCTAATGCAAATACATCACCACTATAGTAAAAAGCTAATACAAAAACAGATATTATTGGTATAACTAATAATCTCTTAAACATATTTATGGGCACCTTAAATTATTTAACTCTTTTATAGTAACTTTTCATTACAAATGTGTCAAGCGGTACAATGTCCTATAGGTTTATTTTTTACCATTACTTCTTCTCTGCTCATATTTGTATATTAATATTACCCATATACTACCTAGCATTATTAATACTCCAGTAAGAGAGATAACGGTATCAAAATATAGATCGCCCATATTAGCTATGGTACCTGCTACTATACTAAGAAAACCTGTACATACACTCATTATCAATTCATATACTCCATACTGTATACCCTCTTTCCCTTTATCTAAATTCAATGCAAAGAGTTTTCTCCAATTAGTTAGATTAAGAGATACTCCTAATCCAAATATAAATTGAAGTATGTAATATTGATATGGAGTCTCTATATATGGATAGAAAATATATGGTAACCCCATTAGTAATATACCTACAAAGAGTATTAATATCTCATCTTTATCATGTTTATATTTATCTGTTAATAACCCTAAGGGTATTTGTAGTATTGCTTTGGTAAAGAAGAAAATACTTGTACCTATTCCTAAAAACTTTAAAGTATCTACTCCTAATTTATCTGAAAGATATATACCAGAGAGTATGGATATTACAGTAAAGGAACCCCATGAAAATACATCTGAAAGGCTTAAATAAATCACTACTCTATTAAATCCTGTTAACTTTTTTACAATTTCTTTTAACATATCTAAGATATATTAACAGGTATCTTAAATTTTGTCTTTACTCTTTTACCCAGTAATTTTTAATATTAGTATC
>DAINAD010000036.1:0-5779 GCA_036733605.1 Patescibacteria group bacterium
CTTAGCATATTCAAACATTCTTTTAACTTTCTTTTCCTGAGCTTTGAGAGTCTTAGCTAAAAGTTCATCTTTTAGAGCTATCTGTTTTAGGAAAGCATCATAGTTACCTTTGTAAACTTCAACATTATGCTTAATATCATTTAAATACCATATCTTAGATATACCCTTGTTCATTAATCTTAAATCATGAGAAACAACTAATACTGCTTTAGGGTAATTAACTAAAAAAGACATTAACCATTGAGCGGTAGGTATATCTAAAAAATTAGTAGGTTCATCTAGTATTAATAGATCTGCTTTCTCTAAAAGTATCTTAATTAATTCAACCTTAATTTTTTGTCCACCTGAAAGCTGAGAGAGAAGGGATTCTGTATCTTTATCCTGCATATTCATATAGTTGAGAAGTTTATTTATCTCCCATTCCTCTACATCTAATTCTTTCTCAATGATTAAATATTCACCAATACTTAATTCTTTATCCATACTCTCTAATATCTCCATATGAATCTCTTGGGAAAGATATGAGTATGTACCACTTAAAGATACAGTACCTAAATCTGGTTCATCTACATTAGCTAATATTTTAAGTAATGTAGTTTTACCTGCGCCATTAACACCAACCAGTCCGATTTTTTCACCTCTGGCTAAAAACAGGTTGATATCATTTAATATATTTTTTCCTCCCTTAGATATACTAAGTCCCTTTATACTTAACATACCCGTGATTATACACCACATACCTCTTTTTGAGATATTGATATATGTGAAGTGTAATGCTACGATTATTAATAACTTTTTAAATATTACTAAATATGAGAAAGATTTCTCTTTCAATATTAGTATTTGGACTACTATGTGTTCCTACCGTAGTATTTGCCCAAGAAGATATGGTAATAGCACCTTCCCCAACAGCAGATGAGGAAGTAACTGTTCCAATATCTCCAGATAGTCCCTTTTACTTCCTAACATCAGTATATGAGACCATAGATATGGCTCTAACATTTGATGATGAGGCTAAGTTAGATAAAGCTATACTATTTGCAGACAGAAGAGTTGCAGAAATGGATATAGTAGCAGAGTCAGGAGATGAGGCTAAGTTAGAAAAGCTTCAGGAGAAATATGAAAAACATATAGCAACAGCAGAAAAGATTGCTGCTAGAAACCAAGAGAAAGAGAAGGAGATGATTCAAACAATAGTACAGGCTCAATCAAAGCATGTATTAAAACTTAAAGATGTTGCAGAGAAAGTACCTCTTAAGGCAAAAGAGAATATAGATAGAGTAATTGGTAATGCTCAATTAAAGATTGATAATGCTAATAGTGATAATAGTCAATCTGATTCTCAAGGAGGAAATAGTGATAGTGGAAGTGGAGGATCCTCTGATAGTGGACAGGCCGGAGGCTCTGATTCTAGTGGTTCTGGATCAAATGGAAGTGGTAATTAATAATTAAATACGTTTGAGAATATAAGTGGTAGGGGACTTTGATAATATACAAAGAAACCTATCACTTTTCTCTTGAAATGTTGTCTCCTTTAATGTAGATTTTAATAATATTTAAATATATTAAGAAATATGAAAACAATTTCTCTTTTTTTAATTCTCTTAGCTTTTTCTTTCTCACCTTCATTTCTTTTTGCACAAGAGCCAGATTTAGATGTTGAAGCACTTGAGCAAGAAGAGGTAGTAGAAGCAGATGATGGTATATCTCCAGATAGTCCTTTTTACTTTTTAACTGGAATAGTAGAAGATGTAGAACTTCTCCTAACATTTGATAAAGAGAAGAGAGTAGAGAAGGCACTAGAATTTGCTCAAAAGAAATTGGATGGTATAGAGAACTTAAATGGAGAGGAAGATCCTAAGATAATGGAAAGGTTACAAAACAGATTTGAGAAATTAGTAGAGAATGCTGAAAGGGTATCTCAAAAAGAAGACGCTATGCAAGAGGATAGCTTACAAAGAATAGAAGAAATTAGAGCAAGGCACTTAAACGTATTAAATACTGTATTAGAGAAAGCTCCAGAGGGTCAGGCACAGGAGTCTTTACAAAAGGTAATAGATAAGACAGTAGAGAAATATAATGCTAGAGATGCTAAAGTTAAAACTAACAATAAGGGTGGTATAGTTAAAGATGATATAGAAGAAATTGAAGAAGAAGAAGTAGAGTAATAATTTTAGCTTAAAAATATATGAAACAGTTAGGTAATAAGACATTTGTACTACTAGGTAGTGGTATAGTAAGTATCGGACTTTTACTCTTTGTAATCGTACTTGCACTTGTAGTTCCAAATGTTGATATTAATACTGTTGATTTAGATGAAAACGCTATTACCTCTAGATATATCTCCGAGAGTTTTCCTGTTTTAGAAACAGATGATGAGAATGAACTTACTGATGAAGTAGATTTAAATAAACAGGGAGTTTTAGAAGTAGAGGAGAGTAGAAAAGTTTTAAAGATAGATAGGATACTCTCTGAGGCTGAGAAAACATCTTTAGAGGAAGAATATAATATTACATTTACCCAAGATACTGATAGTAAGGGGATATATGTAATTTCCATATCTGAAACAAGTGATACTGAGTCACTAGAGAGTGAACTTAAGGCAGTTGTAGAGACAGATATACCTGTTAAGATGTCTGCAGATACAGTAGATTGGGGAGTAAGTAGAATAGGGGCAGATAAGGTATGGAATAGTGGAAGTGGTACAGGTGTAAAGATTGCAATCATTGATACTGGAGTACAAAAAGATCATCCAGATTTAGTTGCTAACCTTTCAACTGGCTATGACTTTGTTAATAATGATAGTGATGCTAATGATGATAATGGACATGGTACACATGTAGCAGGGATTGCTACAGCTACATTAAACCAAGCAGGTACAGTAGGTGTTAGTAATACCTCTAAGATAATGCCTGTTAAGGTATTAAATGCTCAGGGATATGGATATCTTTCTGATGTAGCAAAAGGTATTTACTACGCTGCAGATAATGGAGCAAGAGTAATAAACCTAAGTTTAGGAGCACCAACAGATTCATCTCTTCTTAAAGATGCAGTAAATTACGCTACTAAAAAAGGCGTACTTGTTGTTGCTGCTGCTGGAAATGATAGTGGAGCACCATGTTCATATCCAGCATCCTACAGTAATGTAATATGTGTAATGGCTACTGATAGTAGAAATATGTTAGCAAGCTTTAGTAATATTGGTGGTGAGCTTTCAGCACCAGGGGTATATAATTACTCTACATATCTAGGTAGTACATACAGATATTTAAGTGGAACAAGTATGGCAACTCCTCATGTAGCAGGTGCTAGTGCATTACTCTTTTCAATATGTCCAACATGTACCTCTTTGGAAATTACTCAACTTTTAGAAAGTACTGCAATAGATTTAGGAGAACCTGGTAAAGATATACTCTTTGGATATGGATTAATAGATCTCACCTCTGCAGTATTACAATTACAACCCCAAGAGGAACCTGTAGAAGAGACACCAGATGAGCCAGTAACAGAGACTCCAACGACTAATCCTACTAAACCAACTACACCCTCTCAAAATCCAAAGAGAATTTCTCAAAATATTTCAATCGTAGAGCCTGAAGTTACCAAAGTAAATAAATATATACCTACGCAGATAGGGGATATAACAGTTAAATATACATTAACACCAACACTCTCTGATTCTACACTTAAAAGCGTAACTGTATATGTTGATAATGAGGAAATAGATTCTTCTACTGAGCAAACTTCTGAATTTACCCTTTCTAGTGAACTCTTTAACCATTCTCAGCATTGGATTAAGACTGTAGCTTTGTTTAATGATGGTGTAAGAAGTGAAGCACAGATAATTGTAGATATGACATATTTAAGATCTCTTTCCAAAACATCTTCTAAGACTTCCGGTACCTCTGTACTTGGAATCTCTACATCAATATTTGATTGGTTTAGATTCTTTTAAAAAAGAATTGACCTCTCATATGGTATAATCCCAAGTATGGGAAAGATATTAAAAATATATACAGTAGAAGATAAAAAGGAAGAGAAATTCTTAAGAGAAATTTCTAAAGATGTCAGTAAAGAAGAGATTAAAAGCAACGAGTTTCAATCCTTTTTAGATGATTTACTCTTCACAGCACAAAATGTAACTACCCTAGAGGGATATATAGCTGCAGGACTGGCTGCTGTACAGGTTGGTAAACATTACAAAGTATTCTGTATTCTAGAAGAAGATGGAAAGGATTTTTACTTAATGATAAATCCTAAGATAGAGATATTAAGTACCCTACAATCAGACGAGAAAGAGGGTTGTCTAAGTATACCAGGTGTAGAAAAACCTGTTAGAAGGTTTAAAAAAATCAGAGTAACATATCTTGATAGAGAGGGAGAAAAGATGAAGAAAGTATTTACTGAGTATGAAGCACGTGAGATACAACATGAGTATGATCATACTCAAGGCATTCTTTTTACCGATAGAATATAAAGACTAGAAACTTTTTCTAATTCAATATACAATGTATCCAGATTATATATATTAATTAGCAACTAACTATGAAAAAGATTCTCATATTTACACTCTTTCTATTACTTTCTCCCTTCTTCGTGTATGCACAGGAAGATACAAAAGCAGAGGAATTAGTTACAACTAGTTCAGAAGTTAAGGCTGCAGAAATAGAGGAATTAGATCAACAAGAAGAGGAAAGAACACAAGAGATAGCGAATCTTTTAGGATTTGTATTACCTGAATATACCGATAATCCAAGCTATGTAATTACATTTAAAGATCCTTCTCCTGATGCACAGGGTGTAGAGATTGAAATAGATGAAACTCCTTTCAAAAAGATTACCTCCCCATATACATTCCCTGCACTAAGTATAGGACAGCACTCTATTAAATTCCGATTCTATGATAAGGATAGTAATGTACAACTCTTACAGTATGATTTAGTAATAATTCCAAGGTCTCCAATAATTACCTCTCCTTCACTTACGGATAATAGTATTGAAATTAAGGGTACAGCTCTTGCTAACTCTGAAGTAATATATACATTAACTGCGAATGCTTACAACGATAATGGGATAGTCCAAACAGATGAGAATGGAGATTGGAAAATTACAATAACTCCTGAGGGTGGACTAGCTGATGGTATATATACATTTAGAGCATATACAAGAAAATATGGGTATGCTAGTAATATCTCTAATGCTGTAACTTTTGGAGTAGGGGAAAATCCTAATAGATTTCTTGAAAATGATGAAAACGAGATATACTTCGCTTTTAAAGATTTAAATTCTGAGAATTTCTTTACTACTTTCTCTACGTTTCCTGATTTAATAATTCTTTCTGCTGGAAGTCTCTTAATCGGGTTATTACTTACTCTTGGTGTTAAAACTTTAATAGATAGAAAAAAGGATGGGAAAAAGGATAGGGTTGTTGAAGAAATAATAAGTAAGGGTAAAAAAGATGATAAGAAAGAAGAAAAGACTCTTAGAGAAATATTTGGAGGTAAGGAAGAACAGGAAGAAAAAGAGGAGAAAGAAACAGAAGAGGAAAGAGAGAAAGAGCCTAGTATAATAAATAAGGATATATTTCTTAAAAAATATAAACCAATAGATCCAGATACTCCAACTGGTAAAGAGAAAGACTCTGAGAAGATTAAAAATATAAGAGTCTCTCTAACATCTAAAGACGAAGATTAAGCAATATCCCTTAATATGATAGAATTCCCCATAGGCCAAGGTGGTGAAATTGGCAGACACGCTACATTCAGGATGTAGTCTTCTT
>DAINAD010000037.1:0-5524 GCA_036733605.1 Patescibacteria group bacterium
GAATCCCACAACTATGATATTCGTAAACGATTAGTAGAATATGATGATGTATTAAATCAACAAAGAGGCATTATATATGACCTTAGATCTAAGATATTAGAAATATCACAAGAGAAAGTAGAAGAGGGTAAACTAGATTTAGAAAAAGATATTAAATACTCTCTAGAGTTAGATGTAGATGCACTCCAAGATCAATTCGATGGATTTGCCCTAACTAAAAAGGAATCATGGGATATCCCTCTGTTAAATGAAATAAAGTTTAAACTAACACCATTAGATATCTCTTTACTAAAAAAGATATTAGAACATATTGATTTCTTAATCAGTTCTCAATTAGAAAACGATATGGAAATAGATAATATTGAGGAGAGAAATCTGTATATCCAATTAAAGAATTTAATTACAGAAGAAACATTTGAGAAAAGTGTTAAAAGATTTAAACATAAAAACAGTATTGAATACTTTAGAGCATTAGATGATAAACCTGTTGTTGAAAGAGGTAAGGAATTAAAAAGACTTACACTAATATCATATATAGAGCATATATATATGATAGGGGTAGAACCAATTAGAGAGCTATCTAAGGTACTCATACTACAAAGTATAGATAGATACTGGATGGAGCATTTAGATAATATGCAAGACCTAAGAGAGGGAATCTCACTTCGTAACCTAGCTCAAAGAGATCCATTAGTAGAATACAAAAATGAAGGATTTAGACTCTTTGATACAATGCTAAGAAGTATAGATGAGAATGTAGTAAGTAGATTCTTTAAGGTAAGGGTAGTAAGAAGAGAAGATCAATTTAGAGCCCCTATTCAAACTCAAAAAGAGGAAGTTAAGAGTTTAATAGATAACAGACCAGGAGAAGTTAATAAACAAATTACTGTAAAAAGGAGTAGTAAAAAGGTAGGAAGAAATGATCCATGCCCTTGTGGAAGTGGTAAGAAATATAAGAAATGTTGCTATCCTAAGTATGGATAAAATAGTATTTCTTATAGGTTCATTGACCTATATCTCCTAATTGTAATATCCTAGAATACTGTATAAACCCATTATTATGACAAAACAGGAAGAAACAAAAAAAGTGTTACCCCAAAGACAGAGTGTCCATGTTGTGTTTTTCTCATGCCAAAACTGTGGTGAAGAAGAAGATTACATACAGTTTTGTCCAGACTGTGGTAAACCAATGAGAGTTATTAATGTAGTAGAGAAGTTTGGAGATGAAGCAGAAGAATACATCAAAAAGGTAGAGGACAAGTTAGCAGAGAAGATGAATGGTAAGAGTGCCTCAACAGTAGATACTGTAGAAGATGAAGAACCAAATATCATTGTACTCGATGAACATGAACATGCAGATCCAGATTCAACAATAGAGGAAGTAGACTCACTAGGAGAAATATTTCCAGATGATGGAGATGAGGAAGACTCAGATAGTAAGCCATCTAATGGTCAAGATAATGGTTTTTCCGACTTAGAAGATATCGTTGCTGAGTTAGACAAAGAGGATGATGATTTCTCACTAGATGATTTTGGTGATGATGGATTACCAGAGCTTTAGTACTGTTTAAAAAAGATTTTCAGATATGACTTAATGTATTGTCCAATAAAGGATATAATTCCGATATATGAATAAACAGAACACTTACAATATCGCAATAGTATCCGACCCTCTTTACAAGTATGGTGGTGCCGAAAAACATCTACAATATATTTTAAAAACGTTTCCTAACAAAACTCTTTTTACGGCATTTTGTGATAAAGATTTTGTTAAACAGCAATTCCCAAACGTAGAGATTAAAACTTCTTTCATGCAATACCTTCCATGGAAATTTCAATTAAGATATTTCTACCAACTATTACAACCATTAGCATATAGATCTTTTAGATTTAAAAACTTTGATGGAATACTCTCTCTCTCCATAGCCTTTGCTAAGTTTGTTAAAGGTAGAGTACCTCATGTAAATATATGTATGTCACCTCCTAAGTTTTTTTGGGATAAAGAGAATAGGACATTAGAAGATGAGAAACAATTAACAGGGATAAATAAAGCTCTTTTTAAATTTTACTACTTCTTTACAGATACCTTCTTAGAAAAGATATGGCAAAGATGGGATAGAAATGCTGCAAGGAGAATAGATAGTATTGCTGCAATATCTAATGTAGTAAAAGAAAGAGTAAAGAGATATTACGATATAGAGTGTGATGTAATATATCCTCCTGTAGAGGTAAAAGAGATAGAGAAGTTAACTAAGGGTAGTAAAAGAGAGAATTGGTTTTTGTATTTAGGAAGAGTAGAAACGTACAAGGGTGTAGAGTTAGCAATTAGAGCAGCAGTGGATGCCAAAGTACCTCTTAAAATCGCAGGTATAGGGGATGATCTAAGTAGAATGAAAGAGTTAGTTAAAGAGTTAAATGCAAAGGGTAATGTAAAGTTTTTAGGATTTGTTTCAGACAAAGAGAGGATAGAGTTACTAGGTAAAGCTAAGGGATTAATATTTCCTGTAAAAAACGAAGACTTCGGAATAGTACCTGTAGAAGCTAATGCAGCAGGTACCCCAGTAATTGCTTACAAACAGGGAGGTGTAGTAGAAACAATTAGTGATAGTAATCCTAAAACAGGAATATTTTTTACTAAGTATGATTACAAAGAACTTTCTAAAATACTTAAAGAGTTTGATGAGAAAACATATAAACCAGAGAATTGTAGAAAACAGGCTGATAACTTTGCAGTAGAAATATTCCAGTACAAACTTAAAAGATATGTAGAAGATATCTTAGAAAATACCTCTAATGTCTAAGGATAGGGTAATAGTACTAAAATCAATTAATTACTCAGAAGCTGATAAAGTATTAACTGTATTTGGAAAACATTTGGGTAAATTTACTCTCTTTGCTAAAAGTATTAGAAAGATTACGAGTAAAAACAGGGGTAATATGCAAACGTTAAATATCTGTGATATATCCTTTTACGAAGGTAGGGGACTTCCTGTATTAACAGAGTCTGAATTAAAGTACTCTGCAGATACCGATATATTAAAAAGAAGAGTAGATGAGATTAATAAGGTGATAGTGATGTTAAATAGAATATTACAAGAGAATGATCCCAACGAGAGAGTTTTTAATATGTTAGAGAGTGTATGTAAACATAATTTTGATATAGAGAGTGTAAATAGGTTTAGGGTTATCTTTCTAAAAGAGATGGGTTTTTTAAATGATTTTTCTCATTGTAATGTATGTGGTAGTACTCAAAACTTAAAATATATAGATATTTCTTCTTTTGCTCTTCTGTGCGAAAACTGTTACAGTAAAGCAGGAAAGAGTTATAAATTAGGTAACAATCCATACATTAGTAAGAATTTTACACAGGCCTTAGATATATATATTAAAAAGATAATGGAGGAGATTTAGTATAGATGAAAATTAAAACTGCCTTAATTACAATCTTAGGACTTATCCTTGTACCAGTAATATCTGTATATGCAGTAGAACTGCCAGGTGGTATTTTTCCTGTACAGATAAATGCTAAGATTAATGTAGATTTCTACTCAACAGTTACTCTAAACCCTTCTACTGTTGAGATAATGCAACCTAGTACTGTAACCATTAGAATACTTTCTCCTTCTGGAGTAGGAATACCTGGTAGAACAATTGAAATAGTGGCTCCTGGTTTAAATATTACTCAACCTACGTTAGTTACAGATTCTACAGGTAAAACAACAGGCTTAGTATATTCTGCTTTACCCGGAACATATACAGTATGTGCTAAAGATACAACCTTTGGATATGACATTACTATTCAAAGTTGTAAAACATTGTATGTAATACCCGTCCCTATACCTACATTCTTACCAGAGCCCTACTACACAAAAGGTACTACTAATACACTACTTTGGAATAACTTAGGTACAGGTTATCAATACTATGTTGAGGTAAGTGAAGACCCTAATTTTAATACCGTACTAGCTAACTCTGGATGGAAGAGTACAAGCTCTCACCAATTTACAGGATTAGAGGATAGTACAATGTACTTCTATAGAGTAAGAGCTAAAAATGTATATGGAGGTATAAGTGGATGGTCTAGTAGCGTATTTAGTGTTCAAGATGCAATACCACCTGAAATAGAGACATTAAGTATAGGGGAGATAGGGGAAAATGATACTGTAGAATGGGATCCCAACTTTACTGTACAGATGATATTTAGGGTTACAGATAATCTAGAGTTAAGTAGTGCCATATTCCTTTGTGTTAACTCATTGGGTAATACATACTCCTGTGTTTCAGATTACCGTATGGAGGGTGATAACTTAATAGTGAATGTACAACTAAGAGATTTAGAAAGAGTATCAGGAATATATCTAAGACCTCAATATGAATTCTGTGTAGAGGCTAGAGATGCAGCAGGAAATATTAGTAGAGTATGTAATATTCTTCTAAATATTCCTACAGGAGAGGTAATACCCTCCAGACCTCCAGTAATAGAGATAATTGATAAGACAGTAGATGATATTAATGAGGCATTGGATGATACAGTAGGTAGGTTAGATCCGGTAGATTTAGAGAGGGTAACTACTACAACCAGTATTGTAACCATTGCTACTGCCACCCTTATCACCATTGGTACACTTCTAAACTTACCTTACTTCTTACTTCAATTCATACTAAATCTTTTGTCTTGGTTTGGATTAAGGGGTGGTGCTAAACCTTTAGGATATGTATATGATGCTTTAACTAAAGATCCAATAGCTCAGGCTGTTGTAAGAATCTTTAATACAGAGAATAAAATAATATGGTCTGATGTTACTAATGGTAAGGGTTACTTCTCTGCTAGGTTAGAAGCGGGTAAGTATCGTATAGTAGTTAGAGCAGTAAATTACACATTCCCTTCTACAATAATATTTGGTAGAGAGGATTACCCTCTTACCAATATATATCATGGAGAGGAGTTTGAGAGATTAGAAGAAACAGAGCTTAATTTCTCAATACCTTTAGATCCTAATGAAGTATCTAAGTTTAGAATTTGGAGAGAGATACTGTGGGGTAGGATAAAGAGTATTGTAAATGTTTTACATATTCTCCTCTTTCTCATAGGTTTGGTATTAGCCATATATATGTACTCTAGAAATCCATACTGGTTAACTACCTTAGTATTAATACTCTACATACCTTCCTTCTTCCTTACTCTTAGAAATATATTTAGTAAGAGAGATAGGTATGGAACAGTGAGAGATACAGAGGGTAATCCAGTAGAGGGTGTAGTAGTTGGATTAAGGGAAAGAGAGTTTGATAAGGTAACAGTTAAGAGGGTTACAGATAGGCATGGTAGATATAGAATGCTTGTTGATTCTGGTAATTACAAACTAGAGATATTAGATACTTCACTTAAGGTTGAAGAGGTAGAGGGTGGTAGTGAGATACCATTAGAAAAAGATGAGCAGTGGATTAGAAAAGATATAGTAGTGTCTAGATTAGAAAAGAGTTAGTACATATTGAAAAATATGTATTCTACTGGTATTATTCTTTG
>DAINAD010000038.1:0-5444 GCA_036733605.1 Patescibacteria group bacterium
TTAAAGGATGTAGTGGATATCCAGATTGTAAATATATTAAAAAGGAAGTAAAGAAGAAAAAAGAGAGTTAAAGATTTTTTAATACCTTTCCCTTAATATCTATGTATGTTACCAAGAGAGAAATTCCTTAAAGGGGGTATTAATATACTCTCAGATATTGAACTAGTAGAGATACTGGTAGGTAGTGGTATTAAGGGTAGAGACTTTAAACAGATATCAAGATCCGTTATGAATTTAGTTAAAGATTCCATTAAACAGAATACCCCTTTAAGTATCCAAGAGCTTTTAAAGATAGAGGGGGTAGGTAGTGTACTCGCTATGAGAATCATATCTGGTATAGAGTTGGGAAGAAGAATCTATGGGTTGTTTGATAAGGAGATTGTAAGGATAACGGACTCTAAACAGGCGTATGAGATATTAAAAGAGATGTCTTCTTTAAAAAGGGAAAGGGTAGATATTGTGTGTCTTAATTCTAGATTTGAATATATATGTAGAGAGAGTATAGCAATGGGTTCTTTAAATTGTGCGAAACTTTCTCCAAGAGAGGTTCTGTATACCGCTATTACCAATAACTCTGCCTTTGTGATACTTGCACATAATCATCCTTCAGGAGATAGTACACCAAGCCAAGAAGATATTTCCTTAACCAAAAGTATTAGTAATATATTGGAGATTACTGGAATACAGCTACTAGACCATATTGTAATAGGTAGAGACACATGGAGTAGTGTAGAAATATGATATCTAAGAGTGTACAATTTAAAAATATGGGAAAAAAGTACAAAGGCTTAATGGTTGATTTAGATGATACATTGATTAAATCTCAAAAAATGTATGATTTAGCAACCCAACATACAGCGCTGTATGTATCTAAAGAGTATGGGATAGATAGTGATGATTTTTTTAATGTAGTTAACGAAAAGTACAAGATAATATCAAGAACATTTCCTAGTACACATACAAGACATAGTAGAATATTGGTATATAGATTAGCTTTGGCCTCTTTAAATATTAAATATGAGCTTTCATTACTACCTAAGTTAGAAGATATGTATTGGGACTATTTTCTTAGCCATGTGCAGCTCTATGATGGTGTAATAGAAACGTTCTCCATATTAAAAAAGAGAGGAGTTAAAATAGCGGTAGTATCTGATGGAGATCTCTCTACTCGTATACGCAAAGTAGAAGCTATTGGCTTAATTCCATATGTTGATGAAGTAGTTGCTTCTGAGGAAGTTATCTTTGAAAAGCCTTTTAGTGCAATATTCACCCTAGCTCTCTCTAGGTTGGGTATTGAAGCTCATGAAGCTATAATGTTGGGTAACAATTTTAAAAATGATATTAGAGGAGCACAACTCTTAGGTATTAGATCAGGTATATTTAATCCTCCTTTCGACGCAAATTTAATAGGTCAGGATATGCAAAGTATCATTGTTCCTGACTTTGTTATAAATTCGTATCAAGATCTTTTGTGTGAGTTTGGTATTAAAGAAAAATTGCTTGATAAATGTCCATAGAATATATATAATCAGGTTCGTATTTAATATATCTCGCATATCTCTAAATATTTCCTGGATAGAGTATATCTACCCATAGAGATAGGTGAAAAAAGGAAAAAAACATTATGGAAGAAACAAAAAAGGTCTCAACAAAGGTTGCTACTCCTAAAGCAGAGACAGAAAACAAAGGCTTTAAAATAGAATTACCAAATCTTTTAACATTCCTTCAAGCAGGTTCCCACTTTGGGCATAAGAGTAGTGGATGGAATCCTAAGATGAAGAAATATATATATGAAACTAGAAATGGTATTCATATTATAGATATTGTTAAAACTAGAAAGTTACTTTCAACTGCATTAGAAGAATTAAGTAAGATTGTAGATAAGGATAATGTATTAATTGTAGGTACAAAGGGTCAAGCAGCAGGCACTATTGAGAGTGTAGCAAATGAAGTAGGTGCATTTTACATAACTAAGAGATGGCCAGGGGGTCTTTTTACTAACTTTGATGGAATCAAAGGTAGTATTCAAACCTTAGTTAAACTAGAAGAAGAGTTAGCATCAGGTGGACAAGGGTTAGTTAAAAAAGAAATCTTAGTTAAGCAAAAAGAGGTAGAAAGATTAAACAAGGTATATGAGGGTATTAAATTTATGGATATACTTCCTAAGTTCTTAATAGTGATAGATAGTAAGGTAGAAAAGAACGCTATTAGAGAAGCTAGAATAGCTGGTGTACCAATAATTGCTTTAATAGATACTAACTGTGATCCAGACTTAGTAGACTATCCAATACCAGCAAATGATGACTCTATTAAAAGTATTAATCTTTTTGTAAGCCTTTTTGCAGATGTAATAGGTAAGGGTAAGAAATCCATATCTCTTAGCGCATTAAGAAAAAATCACAATGCTAACTTAGAGAATATGAAAACTAAGTATATGGAAGAAAGAGAAAGACAGGAAAAGATGGAAGAGGAAGACAGATTAAGAATGAAAGCATTAAGGGAGGGTAAAACTTCATCTACAAGTACAACAGGAGTAGTAAGAGTATTAAAGAAAGAGAAAAACTTAGAAGAGGACTATGCTGCTGCTGAGGCAGTTAAAGCAGAGAGTAATTCTAGGCAAGTAGAGGACTTAGGTCTTTCTGCAAGAATAGAGAAAGCTCTAAAAGAGGCTGGTCTAAATACAGTAGATGATATAAGTGGGAAAGAGAAAGAGGAACTTTTAGCTATTAAGGGAGTAGGAGAGAAAGCAGTAGAGGATATTCTTAAAGCTATTAAATAACTTTAGAAGTATATACATATGGGAATCTCAATAGAAGATATTAAAATGCTTAGAGCTAAGACATCTGCTGGTATGGCACTTTGTAAAGAAGCCCTATCCAAATCAGAAGGAGATATGAAAAAGGCAGTAGAGTATATCAACAGTAGAAGTGACGCTATCAACAGATTACATAATCTTACAGGTGCTAAGATTGGGCATTGTAAATTAGCATTTGAGGAAACAGGTAAAGATTTTGAGAAAGCAGTAGAATTAATAAAAGAAAGAGGTTGGGATGAGCCAATTGAAAATGAGTGTGCTAGTGCAGGTGAGGGTATTATCGAATCATATGTACATGGTAAAGAGCAGAGATTAGTAGCTTTAGTAGAGGTATCCTGTAAAACTGATTTTGTTGCTAGAAACGAAGATTTTAGATCTTTTGTACATGAGGTAGCATTGCAGATAGCAGCTATGAAACCAGAGTATGTATCTAAGGAAAGTATTCCTTCTGAGAAGTTAGAGGAATTAAAAGCTCTTTTTCTCAAAGAGGCACAAAGTGAGGGTAAGCCAGAGAATATTATAGAGAAGATTGTAGATGGGAAGCTAAAGAGCTATCTACAAGAGAAGTGCTTGCTTGAGCAGAAATGGTTTAAGGATGAATCTAAAACAATATTAAATCTCTTAGAAGAATCTATTTCTAAGTTAGGAGAGCCTTTAGAGATTAGAAGATTTTTAATCTGGGAATTTGGGAAGTAAGTATTGAGATAGTTGGGTATTTAGCATATCATATATCTATAATTTTGAAAGATTAAATATATGGATATAGATACATTTAAGATAGATTTAGAGAAGTGTATTGAGAGTCTTACTGAAGATCTCTCTGCTATTAGAACAGGTAGAGCTACTCCAGAGTTAATTCAAGATATATTAATTAATGCGTATGAGACACAAGCTCCTTTAAAAAGCTACGCTACTATAAATGTCTCTGATACTAAATCTTTAATAGTAATACCTTGGGATAAGAGTTTGGTAGATAATATATCTAAGGGTATATCATCTGCTAATATGGGTTTTAATCCTGTATCTGAGGGAGACCATGTAAGAGTCACTATACCTGAGCTTACAGAAGAGAGAAGAAAAGAATATGTAAAGGTTATGAAGGATAGGGTAGAGGATGCTAGAATAGCTATTAGACAAGTAAGGCAGAAATATATGCAAGAGATAGATGAGGCACAAAAGGGAGGATTTTCTGAAGATCAAGCAGATAGATTAAGAGATGAGGGAGAGAAATTAGTAAAAGAGAGCAATGAGAGAATAGAGGAGATGAAAGAGAAGAAAGAACAAGAGCTTTTGACCATTTAAATATTTTAAACTTTAGTACATAGATATATGTCCACAGTTATCAGTATTCTTCTGCTATTCCTAGTTATTAGTATCCTTACCTTTGTACACGAATTAGGACATTTCTTAGCTGCTAAGGCAGTAAAAGCAAAGGTATTTGATTTTTCAATTGGTTTTGGTCCTAAGATATTTTCTAAAAAATATAAAGGGACTACTTACAACCTTAGGGTTTTACCTTTTGGTGGATATGTAAAAATATTAGGAGATGGAGATCCTACTAGTAGTAAAGAGGATATTAAATCTAAGGGTAATTTAAAAAACAAGAGTAAATGGGCTCAGATGTTTGTAATGTTAGCTGGAGTAACTATGAATATACTCTTAGCTATAATCCTTTACACAATATTTTTGGCTAATAATGGGTGGAAGATGAGTATAGGGAGTACATATGAAGATTTCAAACCAGTAGGAGCAACAATCGAAAGAGAGAGAGTAATGGATTTACCATATGAACTAGCAGAAGAGGGTGGAGCACTAGATGCAAGTATGTATGAGAAGGGATATATTCTCTCTATCGATGGAGAGGATATAGATGATTACCAACATTTAATAGATGTATTAAAAAAGAATAAATCAGAAGAGATTAATATATATGCTTGTGATATGGATAAGGAGTGTGATTTCTTTGATGTATTAGTAAGCGAAGAGGGTAAGATGGGTGTATATACTGGTGAAAACTACGATGTATATATAGATTACTCCAGAAACAAGCTCTTTGCTGGTGCATCCCATTCCATTAACATTATCAAACTAACAGGCCAAGTATTTGGTTCTATGCTTTCTAAGGCTCAAGATACTGGAGATTACTCAGAGCTTTCTAATACCGTTAGTGGTCCAATAGGGATATATTTCATAATAGATTACTTTAAGACATTGGGTGTAATAATGTTTTTGGGTATATTAGCAGACCTCTCTATTTCCTTAGCTGTAATAAATTTACTTCCAATACCTGCACTTGATGGCGGTAGATTTTTCATACTTCTAATAGAGTCAATAATTAAAAAAGATTTAAATCCTAAGATAGAGAATGCAATAATAAATATTAGTTTTATGTTCTTAATAGTATTAATAATAGTAATAATGATTAAGGATATAATTAATATAGAAGAGTTGAAGAATTTGTTTAAATAGGTTATCTTTAAGATAGAAAAAAATTAATTACTGCTCTAATGGCATTGAGGTTAACAAAAACTAGTAAAGTAATCTTCGCTATATCAATTGTAGTACTTTCAGGTGCACTAGGATATTTAGTATGGAGAGTTAATCAAGAAGATAGATTAGATCCTACAGA
>DAINAD010000039.1:0-5162 GCA_036733605.1 Patescibacteria group bacterium
AAACGAGACAAGCTATAAAGGATGTCGGGAGAGTGCTTGGTATAGAGTTGAGTACTACTGATAAGTTAGCAAAAATGGTTGAGATACTCTTTGGTAAAGCCAGGGATATCGACTATATGATAGAGCATAATCCAGAGTTTGCTGAAATTATTAATTCCTCTGAGACTACTAAGAAGTTAGCAGATACTGTTAGGAAAGTTTCAGGTATATGTAGAGGTACCTCTACACATGCTTGTGGGATAATTGTTACTCCTGATCCTGTTGTTAATTACTGTGCAATACAAAGAGATTCTCATGGTGGTGGAATGGGTATGACTCAGTTTGAAATGTCTGATATCGAATATGTTGGTTTAATGAAATTTGATTTTTTGGGACTTAGAAATCTCAACGTTATCGGTGAAGCTATTGCAAAAGTAAAAGCAAATAGGGGGGAAGATATTAATCTCTCGCAACTAGATCCTAATGATAAAGATACGTTTGAAGTAATTAAAAGTGGACATACAGTTGGAGTGTTTCAATTAGAGAGTGAGGGTATGAGAAGATCTATCAAAGCTTTGCAACCTAGTACTCAAGAGGACATCTGTTACCTTTTAGCAGCGTATAGACCAGGCCCTATGCAATACATCTCTGAATACGTTGCTGTTAAGAATGGTAAACAGGAACCTGATTACATATTCGAAGAGCTTAAACCTGTACTAGAAGTTACTAATGGGGTTATCACTTACCAAGAGCAAGTTATGAAAATTGCTGAGATAGTAGGTGGATATACCCTTGGAGCTGCAGATCTACTTCGAAGAGCTATGGGTAAAAAGAAAATGGAGATAATGGATAAAGAGAAACCTAAGTTTTTAAAGGGTGCTAAAGAGAAAGGGTTTGATGTAAAAGAAACAGAGAGATTGTGGGATAAGCTAATACAGTTTGCTAACTACGGATTTAATAAAGCGCATAGTGCTTCATACGCTACTGTTGCATTTTGGACAGCATATTTAAAAGCGCACTACCCATTAGAGTTCATGGCTGCACTCTTAGAGGGTGATTTAGATAACTTTGATAGAGTAATAATAGATTTAAATGAATGTGAAAGACTTGGTGTAGATGTACTACCCCCAACGATAAATAGGAGTAAATTCTACTTCAGTATTGAAGGAGATAGTAGTATAAGATTTGGTTTAGGAGGTATTAAAAATATAGGGAGTGATATTGTACAAGCAATTGTTAATGAAAGAAAAGAGAAAGGAGAATTTAAAAACTTAGATGATTTCATAGAGAGAATGTCTGTACATAATATACAAAAAAGAGCAGTAGAGTACCTCATTATGTCTGGAAGTATGGATGAATTCGGAGATAGGAATGGATTACTAGAAATAGCTCCACAGATATATGAAAGAGTAAAAAAGAGTAAATCATCAAAAAGTATGGGTCAGATAGATATATTCTCTTTAGCTAATAATGGAGATGAAATGAATGTAGAGAGTGTAGCTACACCAATACCAAATACACAAAAGACTCCTAAATTTCAAATATTACAATGGGAGAAAGATCTCTTAGGTCTCTACTTTTCTAGTCACCCATTGGATAATTTACAAGATTTCTTTGAATCTAAAAACGTAATATCTGTTAAAGAAGCATTTGAGAAAAAGAATAATAATTTAATAGTACTTGGGGTAATGGTAAGTAAGATTAGAAGAATTACAACAAGAAAGGGAGAAGTAATGGCATTTCTAAAAGTAGAGGATAAATCTGGTGTTGCAGATGTAATAGTATTTCCTAAAACATATCAAGAGATTAAAGATACATTAGTAGAGAGTAAACCAATATTAATAGCAGCAAGAGTATCTGTAAAAGAGAATGATAAGAGTTTAATAATGGAGAAGGGTCAATATATAGATGAAGATAAGCATGGTGATAATTTTGAAGGTGTAACATTTAGAATTAGGGATAAACATACTCAAGATGAAATAAAAGAACTAAAAGAGTACCTCTCCTCCTCTAATGGAGATACTCCTGTTAGAATAATTGTAAATAATGGAAGGAAGAATAAGAGTGTATTACTTGAGAAAAGAATTAGTATGAATAGCGAAACTAAGAGGTGGTTAAGGAAATTCTAAGGTATAATAGGTAATGAATAATAGAATTTTAGAGAAATTAAATACACTTCCTGATTTACCAGGAGTATACAAATTCTTAAATAATAAATCTGAAATACTGTATGTAGGTAAGGCTCTTAATTTAAAAAAGAGAGTTACATCCTACTTTCAAAGTGATATATCTCAAAGACCAAGAATAGTACAGATGATGCCATTTGTTTGGGATTTTGAAATAGTAGAAACTAATAATGAGATAGAGGCATTAATACTAGAATCGGCATTAGTAAAAAAATATAAACCATACTTCAACACCCAGCTTAAGGATGATAAATCATATGCTTGGATATATATAAATAGCAAAGATGATATACCTACTGTTAAGATAGTTAGGACATTAAAGAAGGGTGAGTACTCTAGGGGTAAACTGTTTGGACCATACCCTAGCGGTTTAAGTGTAAAAAGAGTATATACATACCTTCGTAAACTGTATCCATTCTGTACATGTAAGAACAGAGATTGTGCATCCTCCTTGTACTTCCATATTGGTCTTTGCCCAGGTCCATATGCTGGAGCTATTACTAAAAAAGAGTATAGAAAGAATATTAACTCTATTATTAGATTTCTTTCTGGTAAACAGCAAAACCATATTAAGAGGTTAGAGAAAGAAATGAAATTGTATTCCCAAAAAGAGGAGTTTGAGAAGGCTACACAGTTAAGAGATAGGATTAATGATTTAAGATATATTGGTCAAGATATTGATTTTACATATTACGATGATACTGAAAGCTATGAGAGTAGGAGATCTAAAGCAAGAAAAAGTAGTTTTGATTCCTTAAGTATTGAGTTGGGTATATCTAAATTAGAAAGAATAGAGTGTTTTGATATATCCAATATACAGGGTAAGCATGCATACGGCTCTATGGTAGTAGCTATTAATGGTAAGTTAGATAGATCTGAGTATCGTATATTTAAAATAAAGGGGTTGGATACTCCTAATGATTTTAAAATGTTAAAAGAGGTCTTAGAGAGAAGATTTAAACATGAAGAGAACCTCCCTCAACTAGTTTTAATAGATGGAGGTAAGGGTCAGTTAAACTCTGTTAAGGATGTAATACCCAAGGATATCTTTTTAATGGGTATAAGTAAGGGTAGGTATCTGAAAAGAAAGGGTAAAGCACTACTAGATGAGTATTGGATATTTAATGGTAGGGAGATATTAAGAGTAGATATTGATTCTCCTGAGATATTAATTGATTTAAGAAATGAGGCACATAGGTTCGCTATATCTCATTTTAGAAAGGAAAGTATTAAACAGGCAAAAAGTTCTAAATTGGATAGTATAGAGGGTATTGGTGAGAAAAGAAGGAAGGGGCTATTAAAACAGTTTGGTGATATACAGGGTATTAAGAGGGCTACAGATGAAGAGATATTTAAAGTAGTAAAGAATAAAGAGGTAGTAAAGAGAATTAGAACTACTCTTTAGCACCCATAGGCTTAATATTTTCAATAAGGTATTCTAGTAGGGGGTTGGTTTCACTGTTTGCAGATATTACATATACAATAGCATTGTAAGTATTTGGTACTGTATATGCTACAAAGGTATTTTCATTTTTTTGGAGTGTAGATTTCAAACCTAAGGTATCTCTAAAAGATATTGGAACACTATTCATTACTCCATATTTTATATCCTCAGTACTTTTTAAATTACAGTAATCATTTAGTATAAAGTCTAACTCTTTAGCTTTCCAATAACCTACGGGAAATATTTCTACCATATCATCACTCCCAATCTTTTGAAAAGATACTGCTCTTAAATCTTTCATATCAGTAGGAGAATATTTAATAATATATTCTTTTGGAACCTGGATTCTCCATGGGTAATCTGGAAGTAAGTCCTGTTTCTCACTACTTGCCATTAACATCTCTCTTTCTATTTCTTCTTTTACTAAATTAGCTAAAGCACTCTGAGCATCTTGTACAGTTATACTCTCATACCAAACATCTCTAAATTTAGAATATATCCTTAACCCTTTATCTTCTTTAATCCAATACTGTCCATACTTCTTATCTGGGCTACCTAATGGAACACTTTGTACAAATTGCCATCCTAATTTTGGCATTTCTTCCATATAGTAGCTTTCTACTTCCTCTAAACTTTTGTCAGTAGGTAATCTGTATGCGGAGTTCCCTTGTGAGAGGAAATCTTTTACAACAGAGTCCTCCATCCTGTCCTTAAAGATAAATTGAGAACCAGCTACAGTAGGTATTTCCTCTAATCCCATTACTTGTCCAATTTCACCCTCTCTTTCCCCAAACGCATTTTCTCTTAGTGAGAGAACAAATTTTATAGAGAAGAACACAAATAGAGAGAAGAGTATAAATGAGAGTGGTAATAATATATATTTTAATTTCTTATTACTTTTCTTTCTTGTTGTTGAGTATTTATTTTTCTTTTTCTTAAAACTGTTTTCTCAAGGATTGTGCCTGCTGCTTCTGAAATTGCCCCTGCAAATGGTATCCATAACACTTTATTTTAACCTCTTTTTTTGTTTTTTAATTTAGCAAGTTCGTTATTCATCCATTTACGCTTAATTTTAATGCCCGGATTTCCAAGTTTTTTCCCAAGGGGAGTATAAAATTTATATCTCTTAATAAATTTCTTTACAAGATTTAATGTTTGTTTTCTTGTCTGTTTGTAATGTTTTTCTAATCTCAAGCTTTTTTTAATTCCAAACCTTCCAACATTTTCTAAACAATTAGCATCCCAAACAATTTTCCCTTCAGGAGTTGTTGGTTTATTTATCAGCTTAAAATATGATGCTGGATATCCCATACCCATTATTTTCTTCCTTTTTTTCTTAGTATCTCTAGCTTTATGCCCATGAAGATAGACTAGAAAATTTAATAATTTATTATCTATCTTTTTATATTGCTTTTTTAAAAAAACAACCTTCCTTTTTACTCTTTTTATATGGGCAAAGTTATGCATCGGGTCATTTTGTGCATAAAAAGGTTCTACAAAATTTGCAAGCTCTTTGATAATATTTTTCTTTTTCATCTCAACCTCTTTTTTTT
>DAINAD010000040.1:0-4886 GCA_036733605.1 Patescibacteria group bacterium
ATGCTCATAGTACAAAATATTCTTTCTATGGTTCTTTTGATGATTTACAATATACGATTAACCTAAGAACAAGAAGGGGAGGGCATATTGCGTACAGGGTATTAACGTATAGATGGTTAGAGTTACTAAATATTACTGATGGTATATGGTATTCTTTACAAAGAAGTATTGAAAAACCTAATCCTAAATCTAAGGAGCAGTTTGTAGATAGGAGTTAATATTTAAATATTTTTTATATGATACTTTCAGATAAGAGTATTAAAGAGAAATTACAAACAGGTGAGATAAGTATAGAGCCTTTTTCAGAGGAATTTGTACAACCAGCATCATATGATTTACATTTAGATAGGAATATCCTTGTATTTAATACAGAGAAGCACGATATCATTGATGTAAAGGTTCCAATGGAAGATTTAATGTTAAAAATAGAGATAGATGATAAGAGTGGTTATGTAATTAAACCTGGACAGTTCATATTAGCTAATGTTACAGAGATTACAGGTGTAGATTCTAGGCATGTTGGCAGATTAGAGGGTAAAAGTTCATTAGCTAGAATGGGTTTAATAATTCATGCTACTGCAGGTTTTCTAGATCCTGGTAATAAACTAAGATTAACATTAGAGATAGCAAATCTTTCTCCTCTTCCCATACGTATATATGCTGGTATGAAGATTGCACAGTTAGCTTTTGAACAGTTAGATCAACACTGTGAAAGACCTTACGGTAGTAGTGGATTGAATAGTAAGTATAAAGGAGATATGACTGTACAGGCTAGTAAGATGTGGAAGAACTTCTAATTTATTTTACTTTAAAATATGTTTAATGATATTAGGAAAGAATTTCCAATATTAAAATCATCACCTTTAAAAAGGAAATTAATATATCTTGATAGCTCTGCAACTACTCAAAAACCTCAGGTAGTGATAGATAGATTAAGTGAGTATTACAGTAAAGAGAATGCAAATATTCATAGAGGTCCATATGAGCTTTCAAAAGATGCAACAAAGTATTGGGAGCAGGCACATGAGAGTGTAGCTAAGCTTCTTAATGCTAATTCTTACAAAGAGATTGTATTTGTAAGGAATACAACAGAGGGATTAAATATGTTGGTAAATATCTTTGGTAAAGAATTACTTAAAGATGGAGATATCGTAGTGATAACGGAGATGGAACATCATAGTAATATTGTATCTTGGATGATATTACAAAAGAGTATTAAGTTTAAATTAGAATATATTCCTGTTAAAGATGATTTTACTCTTGATTTAGATTGGTTAAGGGATTTGATTAAAAAGAATGGTAAAAAGGTTAAAATTGTTTCTGTTGTACATATTTCTAATGTATTGGGTGTTAAAAATAATGTAGAAGAGATATTTAAGATTGCTAAAGAGGTAAATGCTTTTACAATCTTAGATGCAGCACAGAGTATTGCTAGGACTAAGGTGGATGTAAAAGAAATAGGGTGTGATGCTTTAGTATTTTCAGGACATAAGGTATACGGACCTACTGGTAGTGGTGCTGTATATTGTAAATTAGAACATTTAGAGAGAGCTGTACCTTGGATGGGTGGTGGAGAGATGATATCTTCTGTTACTAAGAAGGGTTTTGAATACAATGAATTACCATGGAAGTTTGAAGCAGGTACTCCTGATATTGGAGGTGGTATTACATTGGGTACAACTGTTGAATGGTTAATGCAAAGGGTTGAAGATGTTGGAGGATGGGATGAAATTACTAAACATGAACAGAGATTAATAGCATATCTTCTAGATCAGTTTAGGGGGATAGAGTGGTTTAAACATTTTGGACCTAATGACTTTACACAAAAATATGGAGCAGTAGCTTTTAATATAGAAGGGTTCTCCTTTAGAGGATGTAAAAATATCTTAAATATTGAAACTAGTAGAACAGGTGATAGTATTAGGGACTTTTTGAATGAAAAAGGTATAGCGTTTAGAGAAGGGTATCATTGTGCAGAGCCCTTACATGATAAATTCTGTGTAGGTCCTACACTAAGATTTAGTTTAGGGATATATACTAATGAAGATGATATTAAATATGCTTGTAACTCACTCAAAGAGGCAGTACTGGGAGGTTTAGCTTAACCTCTCTTATTATCCTTCCTATGTTTTGCTTCTCTTTAACTATGTTATAGGTCAGGCAGGCAAGGCCTCAATGTGATATATTCTGATATGGATGTAAATGCTGCCCAGATGAACAACAATCAAGTTGCGGATGGAATTCTCTCTGAGATATTACAGTTGCAAAACAAGCTTACATCATCTAAAACCCCTATTGAACTAAAAGAAGAGACCATGAGATCTATTCAGAGGTTAGAGAGGATGGCTAAATGGGGAAACTATAGCTCAGAGTTTGAGAGTGTAGATAAGTATGTAGATTGGATTACGAGAATACCTTGGGGTAGTGTTACACAAGATAATTTGAATATCCAAAATGCCAAACAGATAATGGATAGGAGTCACTACGGTATGGATACTGTAAAAAATCTCATACTAGACTATCTTTCTGTTATGCAACTAAGGAAATTAAGAGGGTATAGGGAGGATGTTCCTATGCAAATGGATGGTGTAGCAAAATCACCTGTATTACTCTTTGTAGGATTACAGGGTGTAGGTAAGACTTCTATAGCGAAATCTATTGCGGACTCTATGGGTAGGAAATTTGCAAGAGTATCTTTAGGAGCTATTGGAGATGTAAGAACATTAAGGGGAGTTCCAAGGCATGAGATGGATTCTGAACCAGGGCAGATAGTGAAAGCGTTAGTAAGAACAGGTAGTATGAATCCAGTTATCCTTATTGATGAGATTGAGAAGGCTAGTGGTAATAAGGGGTTATTAAATGATGTAATGGCAGCACTCTTAGAAATCTTAGATCCTGAACAGAATTCTACTTTTATAGATCACTATATTGATCATCCAATAGATTTATCTAATGTCTTTTTTATCTGTACAGCAAACAACCTTGGTGGACTCTCTGCTGCATTACTAGATAGGTTAGAAGTAATTCGTTTTACTAGTTACTCAGATCAAGAAAAAAAGGTTATAGCTAATTCATATATATTACCTCGTGTACTTTCTAGTATGGGATTAACTACAGATCATTTACAGATTGCTGATGAGGTATGGCCATTACTAATTCGTCCAGTTGGTTTTGATGCAGGTATTCGTCAATTAGAAAGAAATATAGCTACATTAGCAAGAAGTGTAGCAAGAGAGATAGTGGAGGGTAAGCCTATGCCTGTAGTTGTTACTCCAGAGAATTTGAAGAAATATGTATTACCAGATCAAGGTCCTTTGAGTTAAACTCCTTTGAATGGGTTAGATAGCTGTAGAGCTTTCATAGCTCTAGCCATTGCTGGATTCTGTATATACTTAGTTAAATCCTTCTCTTTTGTTTTATACTTAAGTGGAGAGTATCCAGTACTATTGATTATGGGAGAGGAGGTATCTAGCTTAGGTATCTCTTTAATATCAGATTTCTTTGTTAAGAAATACCTCTTTATTCTATTTTTAATACTGTTTTGGTTGTTGTTCATTATCATCTCCTACTAAACCTTGTGGAGTTATATGACTCCTCCCCTTATTTAACTCATCTCTTTCCTTTTTTATTATTCCTGGTACAGTATTTTCATCGATTACTTCTGAGAATGATTTCTGGTATTCATATTTTTGTGGATTAAGAGCTTGCTCTTGTTCTTTTAACATCCTTTCTAATTCCTTCTGATATCTATCTCTTTCTTCCTGTATTGTATTTATGTCTTCTTTTCTCCTACCAACTGCTCTCTCAATTATTTCTTCATTTCTACCATTGGATGTAGTTACTGGCTGTTGAGTAGCAGGAGGGTCAAAGATGGCAGAGAGTTCTTGGATACTTCTTGTATCTTCACCTTCTACCTGTTTTCTTCTTTCTAATTCTCTTGGGTCGGAGGTAATTAATTCATTTTCGGATACACTTGAAAGTACCTGTATACCTACATGGTTTGCACCTGCAAAGAAGAGCCCTTGCCCTTTATCACAGTTAAGTAAGAAGTTTCTTTCTCCATCTGAGAGATTAAATACCTGTTGTAATTTCTCTAAGGCAGAGGGAGATTGTTTCATTAGAATTTGAATAGAGGAGTTAGAGATGATGGCACGACCCATATCATTGTTCATAAAGTCGGCTACATCTTGAGTAATTGTGGTAAGTCCTAAGTAATATTTCCTTGCTCTTTTAGCAATAGAGTACATAAATCTAGCAGAGTCTTCTCTTTGCATCATGTACCATGCTTCATCTACTAGTAGTAATCTTCTTTTCTTCTTCTTACGAACAATAGTCCATATGAAGTCTAACATTAAGTACATAGATAAAGGTTTTAGTTCTTCTTGTAAATCTCTTACACTAAATACGGTAAAGGGGTTAGTTACTTCAAAGTTGGTAGCCTCATTAAATACTCCTGCACCACTACCTATGATATATTTTTCCATTCTTCTTGCTAAATCATGAGCATCATCCTCTGCCATACCTTTTAGTACCTTATACAAATCTTCTAAAAGAGGAGGTGTATTCTTTTGGGTAGAGGGATCGAATGTAATCCCTTTCTCTCTATATGTGAGTATTAATGCTCTATCTAATATAGAGGTCTCTATACTAGTTAATCCATCAAACATTACTTTAAAGAATCCTTGTAATGAGAGTAGTTTAATTCTTAATTCATCTTCATCGTCATCAGCTACACCTGAGAGTTCAAATGGGTTCATCTTATTCCCTTTATCTTGTGAGAAGGATATGTAAGAGCCCTCTACTGCTTTGGAGAGGTCTTCATACTCTCTTTCCGGATCTATGATTATTACATCTGTTCCTAACATTAAGCTTCTAATTGCTTCTAG
>DAINAD010000041.1:0-4677 GCA_036733605.1 Patescibacteria group bacterium
AAGCAAAAGAAACAAATGCATATGTAGATGAGGTTATGTATTTTAAAGATGTTGTAGATAATATGAGAACACTCTCAGGCATTATTAAAATTGGTTCTGCAGTATTAATATCTGCAATGGCTTTAGTTACAGTATCTTTAATAAGGGTAACCATTGGATTTAATATTAAACTTCATCAAGAAGAAATCCAAATTATGCACCTAGTAGGTAGTCCTGATAAATTCATAAGAACACCATTCCTCTTAGAGGGTACCTTTTACGGTTTACTTGGAGGTTTAATAGCCTCTCTACTAATAATAGTGCCTTGGTATACCTTAATAGCTTACAGTAGGGGTACTGATTTTGCTTTCTGGGTAGAGCAATTCCTACTAGATGTTAAATTACCATTTCTTTCAGAAGTAAACATTGCTTTCATTTTAATCTATGTCTTGTTACACTTAATAGTAGGTTCTCTTTTTGGATTCTTTAGTAGTCTAAGTGCAGTTAGAAAATATTTAAGAGATTAATAGATGAAAAAAATATTGGTATTAGTAACAATAGGAGTGATTACACTCATTTCTTTCCTCTCCCCTTTTAAGAGTGATATTAACGCAGCTGAAGCATGTCCAGAGAGTATGGCAATACAAGAGAGATATCTCTGTTTACAAAGAGAATTACAGAAATTAGAAAATAGTCAAGGTTCCTTAGAGAAAAGATTAAAGGATGAAGATTACCAACAGCTTTCTCTTAAAGAGAAACTCTCATACTTAACTACACAGATATCTCAAAATGAGAGAGTAATTGAAACTTTACATATGGAGATTACTACCCAAGATATAGAGATTAATCTTTTAAGTGAAAAAATCCAAGACAAAGAGGATGATCTTAGTCTTCTTACACAAGAGATTAATATATTAAAAGAGACAGTTAATCAGAGAGTAACAGAGTCATATAAATATTCATTTGTAAGTACCTTTGAATTGATTTTGGATGTTAAAAACTTTGATGAGGTACTAAGAAAGACAAAGTATTTAATAGAGACTAGAATAAAAGATAGGAACTCCCTCATGCAATTTAGTGATAAATCACAGTTACTAGAAGAGGAAGAAATACTTCTTGCTTCTGAAAAAGCAGAGTTACAGATTAAGAGGAATAATATAGAGGAAGAGAAGGTAAAACTACTTGAAGAGAAAAAGATATTAGATCAACAGAGAGTAGAGAAAGATAGGTTACTTGCTGAATCTTTAAGAAGAGAGTCAGAATATAAAAAACAGTTAGCTGAGACTACTGCAGCAATATCAAGTATTGATGAAAAGATTTCTGATGTTGTAATAAAACTTTTTAATCAAGGTTTACTTGGTAGTGGTATGAAGGTAGTTGCTGGACAAACCATAGGATATCAAGGACATACTGGATGTTCATTTGGTTCACATTTGCACTTTGATATACGTAATAAATATGATGTTAGACAGAATCCTGCTAATTACTTAGTAGGAGGAACTGTATGGTACCCTGTTAAGGCTAAAGTATATTTAGCACCTTTAGATGGTGCTATGTTAACACAATCTTACAAAACTACACACAGAGCTTGGGATATGGTTAGTACAACCAAAGGTACACAAGATGGTTCTACCTATACAGTACCTACTGGAATATGTTCAATCGTAGATTACTACATAAGGGTATATAACAGGAATTGGGCATATTTAACTGGTGAGGGAGCTCCTGTAAGAGCAATAGCTAATGGAAAGGTTTACTACGGTACTATCGTTCCAGATGGTCCTAATGGTTCAAAATATCCCGCTAAGTACGCTTTAGTAGTACATGATGATGGTAATAAATCTTTCTATCTTCATCTAAGATAATATTTTGCTAATTCCTAAACTTTCTGATAGACTTTCCTAAGCTTTAACTATAAGTTTATTTTTAATTTATCAAATATAGCCAAATGGCAAAAATAAAAGTCAAGAAAAAAGAGAAAACAACAAACTCCCCAAGAAAAACTCTTACAATAAAAAAGCCCCAAATTAAATTAGATAAATTAAAGTTTAAGGTTAGTAAACCTAATTTAAAGTTTACTAAACCTAATTTTAAGAAGCTATCTACTCAGAAAGGTTTTAGAATATTTTTAATGGTACTAGTAGCAGTATTAGCATTTACATTAGTAGATTTCTTCTTTCAGTATTTAAACAATGGATATAGTGTAGCAGTAGTAGATGGAGTAAGAATACCTACAAGTGTATATCATGAGAGATTAGAAAAGCAGTATGGACAATCAATAGCACAACAGTTAATAGATGAGCAGTTGATTAAATTAGAGGCTAAGAAAGCAGGTATAGAGGTTGAGGAACAGGAAGTACAGCTTAGATTAGAAGAAATTATCGCAAGTGTAGGTGGAGATGAAGCATATGCTCAAGCATTAATAGCTAACAATATTACTGAGGAAGAATTACTCTCTCAGATAGAGTTAGATTTACTTTCTACAAAGATTTTAGAACCAACCTTAGAATATACAGATGATGATGTAAAAGCATTCTTCGAGCAGTATAGTGCAGCAATATTTCCTAATGAGACAGCAGCACTAGAAGAGGGTGAGAAATTAGATTATGAATTGTATAAAGAGGAAGTAAAGGATGTATATGTACAGCAAGAGGTTTCAAATGCACAGTATACATGGTTAGAATCTCTTTACTCAGAGTACAAGATACAGGATAACTCTATTAACAAACCTAAGTATGGAGTATTAAGTGCTACTATAAATATAGTTAAAAACTTAATGGGAGATGCAAATAGTAATGAGGAAGTAGTAGAAGAATAGTTTTAAACAGCAATAAAAGGAAAAGGAGGTCTTAGACCTCCTTTTTTGTTCTTTGTATATATACTAAATCTCTGTATTGGCTGGTTCTACTAAACCGTATCCACCTTGACCCCTTTTATAAAGCATAGAGAGCTTACCTGTACTCTTGTTTCTAAAAAGTAATTGATCATATCCTAGTAATTCCATCCTCTCAATAGCTTCACCCTCTTCTAGTGGACTCATATCCTCTATCTTTTTTCTTACAGCAATAGTTGGTACATAATCTTCATATGTATCATGTAATTCATCTCCTACTCCCTTAAGCTGTGCATCTGCCTCTAATACTCTCCATGGTGTTACTCCTTCCCAATATGTTTTTCTTTCTGAATATCTTTTTAATCTTCTAGCTAATGTATCTGATGCTTCATCTATATTTGCATACATATTCTCTCCACTTACCTCTACTCTTACAGAAGAGTTTGGTAATTTAGCAGTAATATCTACTCTAAAATCATTCTTAACTCCCTTACTATTAATATACTCTTTTAAAAACACATCCATACTTGTTGCTTCTTTCCATAGATGTTCATATTTACCAATTTTCTCTACTACATATTTCTTTAATGCTTTTGTTGGTTCCATACCTACAAATGTAATCTGTATTTCTTTTGAGGTCATATGGGGGAAAATATATAAATTTATATATACTCTATTCTACCCTATTATTACCAAAACCTAAAACTTTACAACTATATATTTAATATATACAATAGTCCTATAACTTAATACTAAATACAAATGGAGAAAACAGATAACAGTATTCACTCTGAATTATTTAATAGTAAGGAAGAATTCTTACATGAATATGGAAATCTATTTGTAGAAGAAGTAATTAATGGAAAGCAATATCACATAGAGATACCCACAGGAGAGAATCCAGACCCATACAGAATAGTGGTAGCCCCAGATGGGATAGTAGGTGTAGCCTCATTTGAACCATTAAAGATTTGGGAGTTAGATACCCAAGAGGAAGAGTATAAAACAATGTTGCATAAATTAAATAGAATTGTACAAGAGAATATAGATAGTAATGATATTAGAAAACTTGTAAGAGAGTTTAGATCAGGGAATCACACCTACTTTACTAGAATACTTCCATATTCTCAACAAAGATCTACAGAGGTATTAAGATGTATATTAGATGAAAAGTTAAAGAAATTAGAATAGAATATCTCTTAACTTTCATATATCATATTAGAGTATAACTTTTATATCTAATTAAGCATGGATCAGATTGAAACAACATTCTTAAGTAATCCTGAAGAGTTTTTAGCATTATCCTCTCCTGATCAACTCTTAGTTGAATATCCTAATCAATTTATTGAAAACGATATTGATCTTAATCCTAAAGTAACAGAGAATTTACCTTACTCTAAGTTAAATAAAAGTAACTATCAAAATAATAAGGTAATAGTAGAACTATCTCGTAACAATAGAGAAAATGGAGAGAAAGAGAGAGTATTCTGTTCTATGAATGGCATCTCCATTATAGAGAGTGATGATACATACAATATATGGGATTTAGATATGACAGATGAGAAGGTATTAGGCTCTATTAACTCCAAGGTTGTAGCACTAGCTGTTAGAAATGAAATAGAGAAGAAGAAGTGTACAGAAGAGATAATAATACCTGATTACAATAGGGTAGTTAAAGTAACATATCTTCCTAAGACAGTAGAGAGTTCTAATTACTTAATAGCGTTGTTAAATAAGAGAAAAGAATTGTTGCAGAAATAAGGGGATATATATATAATAATTCTGTTATTCCGCGATAGCTCAATGGTAGAGCGAACGGCTGTTAACCGTTTGGTTGTAGGTTCGAGTCCTACTCGCGGAGTTTT
>DAINAD010000042.1:0-4646 GCA_036733605.1 Patescibacteria group bacterium
GCAACAGTAATATCTCCTACAGATCAACTTTCACTCGCTATTGGTAGAGAGGGTCAAAATGTTAGGTTAGCTTGGAAATTAACTGGTATTAAAATAGATATAGAGGGTCCAGAGGGAGAAGTTGTAAAACCAGTTGATAAAGAAGCAGTTGATGAAGTAAAGACAGAAAAGGAAGATGCAGTAGAAGAGTATGCCAAGCAAACCGAAGAAGAGGTTGTAGCTGATAAAGAAGAATAAAAGATTAATATAATGGGAAGAAATACGCTTACATGGTTAAGAAAGATACAAAACAAAATGTATGTGTTCAAAGTAGGGTTCCAATTGTTGCAATATTGGGTCATGTTGACCATGGAAAGACTACAATTCTCGACTATATTAGAAAGAGCCATGTTCAAAGCTGTGAAGCAGGTGGTATAACTCAAAAAATATCCGTATTTACTGTTTCTCCTAATGGTGATCATAGTAAGCAAATTACCTTTGTAGATACTCCTGGTCATGAAGCCTTTGATTTAATGAGAACAAGAGGTGGTATTGTTGCTGATATTGTACTACTTGTTGTAGCTGCAAATGATGGAGTTAAACCTCAGACTATAGAATCTATTGAAATTCTTAAACACTCATCTGCTAAACCAATCGTTGTAATTAACAAAGTTGATTTACCTGATACTGATTTAGCAAAGATAAAGAGAGATTTAGTAAACAATGGCCTTTTAATAGAGGGTATGGGAGGTAATATTCCCGTTATTGAGGTCTCTGGTAAAACAGGTAAGGGTATAAATGAACTTTTGGAATTAATAAACTTGGTCGCTGATGTAGAAGGTTTACAACAAAGGGGAGATTTACCTAAGGGTGTTGCAGCAAAGGCATATGTATTAGAGTCTGTAAAAGACAAAACTAGAGGAAATGTCTCTACCTTAGTATTAGTTAGTGGAGATCTATGTAAAGGCTCATGGTTAGGGTATAAGAAAGAGGGAGAGTTTCTAATTGAGAAAGTAAAAGGCATTATCTCCGAAGAGGGAGAAAATATATGTGATTTGTCATGTGGATGTGGTGGTAAGATAATTGGTATCTCTAACTTAATCCCCCTTGGTAGTGAGATATATATTCTTCAAGAGAATAGTAAGAAGCTACTCTCTTCTTTGTACAAAGAAGAAATTAAAGAAGAGGAAGAGATTAGTCTAATTGAAGATGATAATTTTAGTGCCATATTTGATGAAGAGCAAAGTGATGGTGATACAGAATTAAATGTAATAGTTAAGAGTTCTTCACAGGGATCTTTAGAGGCATTGAAGAATTCTTTAGCTAAGGTTAAAAAGGATGGATACAGTGTTAAGATAGTGTCAGAGGGTGTAGGAGATATCTCTAATAAAGATATTGATATGGCAAAGCTCTCTAAAGCAATTCTGTTAGGTTTTGAAGTAGGATTAGAGAAGGGTACTGAAGATTTAGCTAAAAAGAGTGGTGTGTTAGTACGAACATATTCAATAATATATAAGCTAATAGAAGAGATAGAGGATGCTCTTGATATGCTTTCTACTCCAGCTCATCAAGAAGAAGAAATAGGTAACGCTATTATTAAAATGATGTTTACTCTTTCAGATGGTTCTAAGGTATTAGGTTCAAGAGTAAAGGATGGAATACTTAAAAGAGATTGTAAATGTTATGTAGTTAGAAATGATGAAGTATTAGTAGAGGCAAAGATTAAATCACTTAGAAAAGGTAAGGATACAGTAACTGAGGTTAAACAGGGAGAAGATTGTGGAGTTATACTTGATATAGATGTAGAAGCTAACGAGGGTGATGAGTTGTATTGCTATAAGGTTTCTCGATAATAAGTAGTTGACACAAATCCTATAAGAGTATAAAATAGGCTTTGTAATATTGCTCGGTATTGTAAAAATCAATATATGATGATAATCTAGTATATATATGGCTTTAAATAAAGACGAAAAACAAAAAGTAGTAGAGATGTTTGCCCTCCATGAGGGTGATACTGGTTCTCCAGAGGTACAGATAGCTATGCTTACTGCCGAGATCGAAAGATTAAGTGAACATCTTAAAGATCATAAAAAGGATAATCATTCTAGAAAAGGTTTACTTCAAAAGGTAGGAAAGAGAAGAAGACTTCTTCAGTACCTCCAAAATAACGAACCTGAAAGACATGAGATTTTCTCTAAGAAAATAAAGATTTAATCTGGTTTAATACATAAACCTTTCTTTTTCTTCTCTCTCTTGATATAACTACTAAGTTATATATTTTGTTGTATTTAATATTTTTATATTTTAATTTATGTTGTTTAATCATAAAATTTATGAATTTGAGATAGGAGGAAGGAAGTGTTCCTTTGAGACAGGAAAACTTGCTCTTAGATCAGAGAGTGCAATTATTGCACGAATGGGTGATACTGTTGTTGAGGTTAATGTAAATACTGCCAAAGCTAAACAGGAGAATGACTACTTCCCAATGTCTGTTGAATACATAGAGAGATTCTATGCTTCAGGCAAAATTAGTGGTTCTAGGTTTGTAAAGATAGAGAGATTTCCTAGTGATGATGCAGTGCTTAAAGCAAGGATGATTGATAGAGCACTACGTTCTAGATTCCCAGCAGACTATAGAGATGAACTAAGTCTAATTGTAACTGTAATGTCATATGATGAGGAAAATGATCCTGTTCTTCTAGCTATTAATGCTGCTTCAGTAGCATTGATGAATTCTCAGGCACCATTTGATGGACCTGTGTCTGGTGTAAGAATGGGTATGGAAGAGAATACTATTAAACCAATATACAAGAGTATTGAAGATGTTGATTTAGTAGATAAGATGAACTATGTAGTTGGTGGAGATGGTAAAGTTTTCACTATGATAGATGCTGGTTGTTTTGAAATCCCTGAAGAGGATGTTCTTAAGGCTATGGAAATGAGTTTAGAGGAAATGAAACTTTGGATTACTGCACAAAATGAATTTGTTAAACTTTTAGACAAGAAAGATAAAACATATACATCCTTTGCTGTAAGTGAAGACCTACTAAAAGATATGTCTGAATATCTAGGAGATACACTCTTAGAGAATCTCTTAGCAGGTGATAAGGAGAAACATGAAGTTACTAAAGAAGGTGTATTTAAGAAGTTTGAAGGTAAATATACAAAGGTTTTAATGAGTGAAGCATATGAGAAATTACTCAAGAAGACTATGAGAAAGTATGTAGCGCAAAAGAGTAAGAGAGCTGATAACAGAGATTTTGATGAAGTAAGAGAGATGGCAGCAGAGGTAGATTTACTTCCAAGAGTACACGGTTCTGCACTCTTTACTAGAGGAGTTACACAGGTACTTTCGATTGCTACTTTAGGAACACTAAAGGATGCAAAGTTAGTAGATGATATGTTAGGTGAGAAAGAAAAAAGATATATGCATTACTACAATGATTTACCATTTGCATATGGAGATGCTGAGAGAGTAAGACTTTCTCCAAGTAGAAGAGCAATAGGGCACGGTATGTTAGCTGAGAAAGCATTAATACCAGTTATTCCTTCTGTAGATGATTTCCCATATACAATCTTAGTTATGTCTGAAATTCAAGGAGAGAATGGTTCTAGTTCAATGGCTTCTGCATGTGGTTCTACATTAGCCTTAATGGCAGCAGGTGTTCCAATTAGAAAAATGGTTGGAGGTATAGCTTGTGGTTTAGTATCAGAAGATGATGGTAAATTCCATATACTTTCTGATATGCAAGGAGTAGAAGATTTCTATGGTGATATGGATTTCAAAGTAACAGGAACAAGAGATGGTATTACTGCAGTACAAATGGATAACAAGATGAGTGGTTTAACAATGGAAATTGTTAAAGAAACATTCGCAAAATCCAAAGTAGCAAGAATGAAAGTTATAGATACAATGGAGGAAGCAATTAAAGAATCTAGAGGTGAGTTATCTAAATTCGCACCTAAGGTAGTAAGAGCACATATACCTGTAGAAAAGATAGGTGAACTTATTGGCCCAGGAGGAAAGAATATTAGAGAGTTAACCGAGGATACTGGTGCAGAGATTACTGTAGAGGAAGATGGAGCAGTAAATATCTATGCAATGGAGCAGGAATCTATAGATAAGGCATTGAAATATATAAAGGGTCTATCATTCGTTCCAGTAGTTGGAGAAATTTATGAAGGTAAAGTAGCTACAATAATGGAGTACGGTGCTTTTGTAGATATTGCTCCTGGTATATCTGGTTTAGTACATGTCTCTGAATTAGCAGATGAGTTTGTAAAAGATGTAAGGAAATTTGTTAAAGAGGGAGATATTGTAAAGGTAAAGCTTGTATCTAAAGAAAGAGATGGAAAATTGAAACTAAGTATTAAGCAAGTTGGAGATAAACCAAAGGAAGAAGTAGTAAAAGAGTAACTTTTAAATAGGGGAGTAATCCCCTATTTTTTTACTATCTTAGCTATATAAAAGCCCATCATTTCTGAAGAAGGTAATATCCTAATACTCTTTTTAACAGAAGGGTCATAATCTTTCCCACTCCAATGTGTAATACCAGGTGATGTGAATTTCTTAAACTGTTTAAATAGGTTACTATTAACCAATTCTAATTCCACTACCTGAGCATTCTTATGTTTTCTTAGAAGTGATGTAATCACTGCTTCATTTT
>DAINAD010000043.1:0-4432 GCA_036733605.1 Patescibacteria group bacterium
GCTGCATCTATCTGAAATGTATCTGGACCAACAGACCAATTCCCCTCTGCATCACTATCATCCCAAAACTTAATTCTCCAGTAGTAGGTAGTACCATCAAAAGAAAGATTTGAATTACCGTATGCTACAGCAGGGGAAAGAGTATTACCACTAGTAATTGTAACAGATGTCTTTGTACTATCCCACATAGTTGTACCTAAAAAGTCAGACTGAGTGTTAACTTGTATCTGATATGCAGAGGAATCATCTGAGTCAGGATCTGTATATGTGGCACTAAATTCTGGGGTAAGATCTGTTACTCTCGTAGGATTACTTACTCCCTCTGCTAACAAATTGGTAGGAGAGCTAGGTGCTTGATTACCACTAAGCACTTCCTCAGTCCCCACACTTAAACTTAGAGATGTTTTCTTTTGTATAAAGAGGGTTTCTATATATGGAGGATCATTAGAAAAAGCATTAATAGAAGATGATATTGAGTGAGTGTGTGCATCATCATCTCTCGTTGTTCTTGGTACAGCAGTACCACACCCTACTGAAGCAGATGGCCCAGAAGTACCTAAACTGACAGTATGTGTATGAGTAGTACTCCCTCCAGTAGTACCATATGTTGTAGAACCGTATGGGTAAGAGGAATCTAAAGCAGAAAATCTTGTCCAACCTAGTGGAGGAGTAACATTAGTCATAGTAATAGTGCCAGAAGGAGCCATTATATCCGCATCAGCCTGTCCATATATCATAGTTAGGTAAGGAGGCATCATCGCTCCAGTACCTGTTGTACCCCCTGACACACTATGTGTATGGGTACCCGAAGACACATATGTAGTACCTGATACACATGTACCAACAACAGAAGGTCCACCCGTTGTAGTAGCCCCAGAGGGGTGAGTATGTGTGGTAGTAGTACTACTACCCCCGTAGGTAGAATTACCTCTAGGTAATTTACTGTCTAATGCTGAAAATCTTGTAAAACCTGTCGGAGCAGTAGCACTAAAAAGTGCTACCTGATTTTGTTTAACTATTAAATCAGTATTAGAACATACAATCATATCTAAATATGGGGGAAGGATTGAAGTACTCGTAGTAGATATAGTTACTGAGTGAGAGTGATTATCTGCTACACTATTTCCCGCACTCTTGTTTGTACTTACACCACCCGTATTACTACTTGTTGAAAGAGAAGTATCAGTATGGCTATGACTTGCACTTCCCCCCGTACCTCCATATGTACCAGCACCTTTAGGAAATGTTTGATAGAAGTCTCCCCCCGAGCTAGACTCAGTAGTCCAACCTGAATCACAAGCAGAGTTTTTCATTAATATGAATTTACCTGTCCAAGACTGCTCTACATTTGTAGTTTCTAGCGCATTACCGTAGTAAACATATATTGTTTTACCTGCAGTTGGTAGAAGAGGTATTCTTACCCATATATGAGTAGTTGATGTATTCCAACCTCCCTCAATCCAATATGAAAGTAGCGTCGTATCATCAGCATCTACAAATCTAAGATCATCATAGTCACTTTGTAATTTACTCCCAGCTACTAAAGTAGCTGTATCTAAAACCACTAAAACATCCTCATTAGTAAGATCTGATACACCATTTCCTGAAACTGTAATTGCTCTTCTATATGTCCAACTAGAAGAGTACCATGCCTCTACATCAAAAGTACTGTATTGAGAAAGCAAAGAAAAAAAACCAAATACTAAAGCTGGTATTAATAGTATGGTAAAAATCAATTTGTAATTTCCAAATCTTTTAATCAAGCAGTTTTAAAAAGTATTAATTTAATACCCTATTTCTTCTTTTTTGTTTTTAATATCTTAGGAGAAAGTAAAAACCATACTAAGAGAAGTATTAGAAGAGATTGGAGAATGATTACTACAATCTTAAAATCTATATCTCTCTTCTCTTCCTCTATTACTAGAGGTGTACCATCTTCCTCTACTATTAATATTTTAAAAAGTTCTACCTTTTCACTCTTAGTATTATCATCACTGACTATAGCCTCAACAGAATACTCTTGCTCTTTAGGTTGAGTAACACTAAAAAGAACAAACCATTTACCATTCTCATCTACAACCCCTTTGTACTGTGCATTATTAAAATATACAGTTACACTACTCCCTACTTGGGCTAAACCAGCTACTCTAATAGCGTCACCATTAGTAGCGTTAATACTATTTTCCTCTGATATATCTACCCCCATATTATTCTTCATAACGTCGTCTAGTATAGGAGGTTTTAGACTCTCTTGGGCATATACTGTACCCAATGTAAATAAAAATAACATAGATATTAAGAGTATATATTTCTTCATAAGGTATTAATTAGTATATATTTTAAAAATTCTATCCCTTTTTATTGTATTTAAAAGAAAAGGCTTTCGCAAGTAAAATATATATTGAAAAAACATATTAATCCTCAAGTACAATAGTACCCCTTCTCTGTTTAGAGAAATTAATAGTACTACCTCTTACAAAACCACCTACTAATATTAGTAATATTCCAATACCAATACCTAAGGTATTCATATCAATAGAGGTACTAGGAACAATATCATCATCTATTAAAAAGGTAACAGAGGAAGGAACAGAGAGTAATACATTTTGAGTATCTTTACCAGCAGATATTAATACAGATTGGAATAGTTCATCCTCACCTGAATATTCAAAACTTAAAAGTATTTTTTCTGCACTCTCATCAACGATATCAAATTCTAATCTAGCAAATACATCTGGAGAGGTTGCTGTTTTGTAATACGGTACTAAACCATCTGATGAGGTTATGCCTGTTAACATTACAATACCATTCGTATTATCCGTAGTACTTTGATCTAACGGCCACTCTTCAAACAGAGAATTGTTCTTCATTGCTTTACTTAATTGAACAACAGAGGGATCAAATTTAATAACTGCTCTTGCTTTACTAAGCTCATATCCACCTGAATCAATTAATATGTCTACTGTAAAACCTTCAGTTACATCCTCCACTATTCCACTACTAGGGTAGAAAGAAAAAGATGCATCAGCTGCATATACCTTAGGTATAGAGAGTGTAAGAAGAAAAAATAGTAAAAATATTAGCCCTTTCTTTTTCATATTCATATAAGTAGAATATATCACAAGTATATAATCTAGAATACTAAAAATATGGAATTTCTTAAAGTATTAATACTGGGAATTGAACAAGGTATTACAGAATTGCTTCCAATATCTAGTAGTGCACATCTAATTCTTACTGCACAACTAATGGATATTAATATGGATACCTATTTACTTTCTGTATTACATTTGGGTACTACAATTGCCTTAATATTACATTTTTGGAATATACTTTTTAAAGATATCTTTAGAAAGGAGAATATCTCCTTTTACACAAAAATATTAATATCCACTATACCAGCAGGAATAGTAGGACTACTTTTTGAGTCTGTAATTGAAGAAAGGTTAAGAGGTAATTTAATAATAGCGATATCATTAATAGGTTGGGGTATTGTAATGATACTTGTAGAAAGAAGTAAGAGAGTAGAAGAACAAGATTTAAAGAGTGTGTCATGGAAACAATCATTACTAATGGGTATAGGGCAGATATTTGCATTAATACCAGGAGGCTCTAGATCAGGAATATCTACGATATTAGGAATGCTCTCTGGGTTGAATAAATATACTGCAATACAGTACTCCTTCTTACTTGGATTACCTCTTCTAATTGCTGCACCACTCTACTCCATATATAAGGAGTATCCCCAAAGAGTATTAAATGGTACAGATATATTGGGTATAGTAATAGCAGGTATATTTACATTTGTATCACTTTCCCTTCTTAAAAGATTTAGTAAAGAGAAATGGTTAACACTCTTTGGTATATATAGAATACTGTTGGGAATATTTGTATTAGTACTTCTGTTAATCTAGATTACACTCCTTAGATCTACACCTGTCATACTATCAGGTACATCTAACCCTATTAATCCTAAACATGTAGGTCCAACATCTGCCAGTAACCCAGTAGTAGCTGCATTAGGACCTGTTCCAACTTTTGCAATATTTTTTCCTGCTACAGCAGTAATATCCTTAATATCAGAAAGTATCATTAATGGTACCGGGTTATTAGTATGTGCAATATCCACTTCTTTAGTTACTCTGTTAATCATAGTCTCACAGTTACCATGATCTGCAGTAATGACTATAGAGCCTCCCATAGCAAGTGTAACTTTAGTAATATCTGCAGCTATACTATCCACTATCTCATTTCCTTGTATTGTAGCTTTTAAATCACCTGTATGTCCTAACATATCAGGATTAGCTAAATTGATAACTATAAATTTGTAGTTATACTCTCTCATTGCCTTAATCCTTTTTACAACCTCATCCCTAATTATCTTAGAACTCATCTCAGGAATAGTTGCATAGTTATCTACCTTAGGAGAGGG
>DAINAD010000044.1:0-4279 GCA_036733605.1 Patescibacteria group bacterium
TCCTTTAAATCCCATCCACAACAGTATGTAGCTAACATACCTAAATCATGAATATGTAAATCAGCATTAATATGAGCATTAGAAATATATTTAGGGTATGTACTGTATAACCAGTAATTAGCCTGTACAGAAGAAGATATATGGTTATTAAGCCCCTGCCAAGAGTACGCCATATTACTGTTTTCTTTAACTCTCCAATCCTCTTCCCCAATATATCCCCTTACTAACTCCTCTGCATCTATTAATGACTTAATATTTTTAACCTTGTTTCTTAAACTAACAAAAAGATCTAGTGCAATAGCGGTCTTACCATGCCCCATATCCTTTAATGTTTCTCTCACAATATCTGCAATCTCTTGTGTAGTTACCTCTTTGGTATTTTCATATTGCTCGATTAACCTCTTTACTACCTCATTTGAAACCTTCTTAGCCCTCTCCCTATCATCTCCACCAACACTCTCAGCTGCTTTAAATATCGCAGATGTAATTCTCTCTTGATCAAACTTAACTAATCTTCCATCTCTCTTTTTTACTTTAAAGGTAATATCCTTGTTCTCTTTTATTCGTGACATGGCAGTTTTACTGGTATATTTAAATTATATTCTCTAATTCTTTTCTTAAATCTTTAACATTTTCAAAATCCTTATACACAGATGCAAACCTCATATATGCTAAAGGATCTAATGTCTTTAACCAATCTAATACCATATTCCCTATATCTACAGTAGTAATAGGGTTAGGACTAATCATAGCCTTCCTACTAACTACCTCACAAAACTCATCAATCTCTTGTTCATTAATCTTTTCTAAGTCAACAGCCTTCTTAATACCTTTTCTTAATTTCTCACAATTAAAATTTTCAAAAGAGCCATCTTTTTTTATTACTACAACCTCAACTTTCTCAATCCTCTCGTATGTTGTGTACCTTCTACCACACCTTAAACACTGTCTTCTCCTTCTAGTAGAGAAATCATCAGTATTATCTCTTTTATCTACTACTTTTGATGTAGTACATGCACAGTATGGACATCTCATATATACAACCCGTTGTATTTAGTAATCAAGAGTATCGCAACATATTGTGTTCGTCAAAGACCTGTAGTTATAAAAATACGAGTTATTGCCTACAACATGTTGTATTTGATATTTGTAATATATACTAGAGGTTGTAAAATATCCTACTATGTATCTATTCATTATATATATTGCAAAGTATTAGCTTAATTGATTAAATGATAAATAAGTTTAGATTATATAAATATGATATTAGACCTAGAACAGTTTCCTAAGTTAAAAGAAACCACACTCAAAGGTAAAAAGATTGTTTGTACATCAGGATATTTTGACCCTATACACCCTGGACATATATCATGCTTACTTGAATCTAAAAAGTTTGGAGATATCTTAATAGTAATTATCGATGGAGACAGTAGAGCGATAAATAAGAAGGGGAAACCATTTATACCAGCCGCAGATAGAGCAGAGATTGTAGACGCAATAAAAGGGGTTGACTATGTTGTAATACACGAAAATCCTAAAGCAACAAACTGTGCAGAGGTATTAGAAGTAATTAAACCAGATATATTTACTAAGGGTGGAGACCGAAATGACAAGGACAGGAATGACCCTAATAGTGGATTAAAAATAGAAGCAGACTTAATTGAAAGCTATGGAGGACATATTGAGTATGGAGTAGGTAAAGAAAAGATATGGTCTAGTTCAAACTATCTTCAAGAATGGGTAGATTTTGTAAACTCTAAACAGAATTAATATATTTCTGGACTCTTTTGACCCTCTTTAATATATCCAAATATTGAATTAGCAGCTATTGCACCCTCACTAGCTGCTGTAACTACCTGTCTAAACCTATTAGAAGCGCTTGTACAGTCTCCTGCAGCCCATACTCCCTTAACAGAGGTACTCTGATCCTCATTAACCTTTATATATTTCTTTCCATCTAACTGCACACCTAACATATTTGCTAAATCAACATTAGGAACTGATCCAATCTCTACAAATACTCCATCAGTTTCAATATACTCAGAGCCATTATGTGCCCTAGAAAGCTTAATTCTCTCTAACTTACTTTCACCCTCTAAACCAATCACTACAGTGGTATATATAATTTCAACGTTCTCCTTCTTATTAACCTCATCTACCCATACAGGCTCTCCCCTTAACTCAGTACCCCTATATATGATGTAAACCTTTTTAGCAATTTCAGAGAGCATTGAAGCTGCCATAGTAGCAGCATTACTACCTCCTACAACAACAACTGTTTTACCTTTGTAAAACATAGCGTCACATGTAGCACAGTATGAAAGACCCTTACCAAGGTAGTAATCTTCATTAGAAAGATTTAATTTGTTTCTGTTAGTACCAATACCAAGTATTACACTCTTAGCTCTATATATTTTCCCACTTTGAGTAGTTAAAACAAATATATCACCTTCCTTTTTAATATCAGTAATATGCTCTAAAGAGTGCTCTGCACCTAACTCTTTTGCCTGTTCATAGAAGTTCATACCTAATTCTAATCCACTGATATCTTTTACCCCTGGGTAATTACATACCTTATGTGCCTCTGTAATGGTACCTCCTATTAAACTACCAAATACAATATTACTTAACTTATATCTACTAGCATATATACTTGCACTAAATCCAGCAGGACCACTTCCTACAATTGCAATATCATATATTTTGTTTAATGTATCTGGCATAGTTATTTCTTCTCCAAATTATCTCTTTCATTTTATCATACCTGTCAAGTAATCTATTAATTTTAATATATACCTGTTAATATTTTATTACTGTCATATGAAAACTCTTAAAGAAAAAATATATATAGTAGGTCATACTAACCCAGATTTAGATTCAATATCTTCAGCGCTAGGATATGCTAGATATCAACAAAGCAAATATATACCAATTAGGTGTGGTAAAGCTAACCCATTAACGGAGTATGTTTTTAAAAAGTACAGTGTACCTTTACCACAATATATTCCAGATATTTCAGGTATGAATGTTGTACTTGTAGATCATACATTTCCAGAAAGCAGAGCTAAGGGATGGGAGAGTGCTAATATATTAGAAGTAATAGATCATCATGATGTAAAACTAGAAGATATCCTACCTAAACATATCCTTATTAGACCTTGTGGTAGTACATCTACATTAATATCAGAGAAATTCTTTAATTCAAATCTCTCTATTCCCAAAGATATTGCTTATATATTATTTAGTGCAATATTAGATGATACCTTAGGTTTAAAATCTCCTACCACTATACAGTTAGATATAGATATCGTAGAGAGATTAAATGAGATATGTAAAGTAGGGGATATATATAAATATTCAAAAGAGCTATTTATTAAAAAAGATGTCTGGAATACTCTTAGCAGTAGAGAAATTATTGAAGAGGATATGAGAGATATTGAAGTTAATGGTAACTGGATATCAATTAGTCAGGTAGAGACGTTAAATAGTAGGGAAATTAAAGTAGAAGGGATTATAGAGGAGTTAGAGAGGATAAATAGGGTTAAACCGTATAATATTCGTGTTGTTATGTTAACAGATTTAACAAAAAATGATTGTACTCTCTTAGTAGTAGGTAAAGATATTTCACTTTTAGAAAAAGTTTTAGATAGGAAGATAGTAGATAACAGGATATTATTACCTAATGTAGTTAGTAGAAAGAAACAGGTATTACCAATGTTAGAAAAGATGTATAAGGGGAATTAGAGGGTCTCTTGTATATATTAATTAAAATATATGTAGCATTAAAGCTAACAAGAAACCCTCCAAAGGCCTATTTTCTTTTCTTGAGACAAAGACATGTTTCTTTGCCTCTATAGCACTCCTTCCATTCGTAATCTGGATTTGATCTGAATGTCCCCCAATCATCTTGGTAAAAGTATTCAAAGCATACTTTTGATCCAGTTAGAAAAAGTTCCACCGAACTTCTCCATTCGCCCCACTCGTTCCATTTCGAATAGAAATTACTCCTTGAGAGAGAATAACTACCAATGAAATCAGGGTAATCTTCCAATTTAAATTCTAACTGGGAGTAGGGAACAGGTGATCTTTCACGATTCGAATGACTACATGCTGAAAGCAAAACAACAAGTACTAAAAAAAGGAAAACAATTTTTTTCATCTCATCTCCTTAAAGAAAATTCCACTCAATGAGTGGTTTAATACCAAATTATAAATATCTAAAGATAGATATCTATATATTGATATTAAAAAATGAAAAAGTATATAAATAGGCCTTTTT
>DAINAD010000045.1:0-4096 GCA_036733605.1 Patescibacteria group bacterium
ACTATCAATGCAATCGCATCATCTTCTTTGCTCGCAGATTGGCGTATAGTAGCTAGGAATAATCCTCAAGAATTAGGCAAATATTTAGATAATGTTCTTCAGATTATTAAACAAACAGAGGAAAGAGGGGCAAAGAATATCTTATCTGTTCCAATAATGCGTGTATGTGAAAAAATTCAAGATATTGAAGAAACAGAGGAGATACGTGAGAAAATCTTTGAAGAAGTGGAAGATTTGTGTAATAAAGATATCGAATTAACACGTCTAAGTAGGTTTATATGTAGTGGAGGAGAGTATCAAGACTTTGATGAGAGATTAGATATGTAGTAATTAAGAAGAATATGTTCTATTCTTATACTTCTTTTATATCTACTATATACACAGGTGAGTTCTAAAATTTTTTAATAAAGAGTATATCTGTAATCTGTTTCAAAACTTTCTGAGGTAACTCACTTTTTCTATTCCCCTGATGCCCTTACTACTATTTCTGCTTCTGGATTCTCTTGCTCGTTTAGTTTCTCTATTGCTTCAATTGGGTTAATCCATATAACAGTATCTTCAAGTTCATCTTCTTCTAATTTTTTTTCTGTTTGTTCTAACATTTCAGATAAAAAATATAAAGTACTCTTCTCAATTACAGTTTCAGAATCACGATTAAAGGATGTAATAAGAGATCCAAGAAATCTAATAGGTTTAATAGTAATACCAATTTCCTCTATAGCACCTCTTTCTAAGGCTTCAGAAAAACTTTCCTTAAGGTATGTTGTCTCTCTGGGGAGTGTTAAAACACCATCTGGTTTTTGAATTAGAGCTATTTGATTTTGATTATTTATAATTACTTGTCCTATTGATAAATGGTAAGGATTTTCTTTATCGCCACGCAAAAGTGTTTCTTTATTTGTCATATGATTAATTATATCAATATTATCACTTTCTTTTTATAAGGAAGATTTCAGGTAATAGGCCTCCCTCATCTATCTGTGTAATACTGTGTATATCCCAATTCTTAAATACCTCTCTTATTAATTTTTTCTCTTGTGTAAGTAATACTATCCTACCTTTTGTTCTTAGTAATCTATTAGCTAAATCTTCTAACTTAGTATATACCTGTACATTCTCATCATGAGTACCAACTCTAATACCAAATGGAAGATTAGAAATTATTACATCTATATTTCTTTTATTTAGTTTAATATCCTGTATATTTTTTCTAAAAAGTTTATATCTATTCTCCTCTATCTTTGCATTTAAGAAATTCTGTTTACTCTTTACAATTGCAGAATCACTAATATCTATACAAATACATCTTTTAATATCAAAGTACATAATAGCTGTAATTGGAATTGTACTAGCTCCACAGAAAGGATCTAGAAGAATATCCTCCTGTTTTAAATCCGCTATCATACACATTATATATGCTAGTGAAGGATTAATACCTGCTGGTACAAACTCTCTTCTCCAATCTCTTCTAGAGAGATTAAGTACCTTATTATTCTCATTAGATATATGAGTAGGGGAGTAAAGATTTCTATACTCATCTATTTCAATATCACTTTCAAAAAGAATTCTTTCATCATACTCTTCTAATATTTCTGTATTAGGATATTTAGAAAGTAATTCCTTTAATACAAATTCGTTACTTCCTTTTAATATTTTTAATGTATATTTCATCCCTCAATTATATACAAATATTTAGGATATTGAAATTTCTAATAGAAAGGGTATACTATGAATGTATATTACTTTATGTAGGGTATACCATGGTAAAAAATATTGTATTAATATTTAGTATATTATTCCTCTCAATATTTTTAGTTGGTTTAGCATATATTCTCAAGAACAAAGATATCTGTTGTAGATATGAACTGTGTAAACAGTTGACTACTATTTGTGTTGAAGAAGAAGGAAACGAACAGGGAGAAGAGTCAGAGAAAGGGGATATTATATATTTAGAGGGAGTTAAGAGTGGTGATGTACTTTCTGTAGAGGATGAGATATTGGGAAGAGCTCCAAGTAGTTGGTATTTTGAGGGTACTTTTCCAGTTAGAATATTTAATCAGAGAGGAGATGAGATTGCTTCTTTGTTTGCAATTGCTACAGAGGAATGGACTCAAGATGGGTATGTACCATTTTCACTAGAGTTACACTCCAATCTAATTGATTTAAAGGAGGAGAGTGTAGTAGTGATGCAGTTTGAGAAGGATAACCCATCTGGATTGGAAGAGAATGCAGATTACTTCAAAATTTCTGTTACATTACAGCCCTTAGAAGAGGCAAAGACCATTACTTTTAAAGTATTTTTTCCAAATGATACGATAAGTGAAATGGAGGATTGTTCTTTAGTAATGCCAATTGTAAGAAGGGTTCCATATACAGTTGCTGTTGGTAGAGCTGCTTTAGAAGAGCTTTTTAAAGGGTTAGCTGGAACAGAGCCTGATGAAGGATATTTTACAAATATTCCAGATGGAGTTAAGGTACAAAGTTTAAATATCGAAAATGGTATTGCTAAGGTAGATTTAAGTAAAGAGTTAGAAGAGGGTGTGGGAGGTAGCTGTATGGTTGCAAGTATAACGGCACAGATAACTGAAACATTGAAACAGTTTCCTACTGTAGATTCAGTAGTAATATCTATAGATGGTAGGACAGAGGATATTTTACAGCCTTAACTATTTTTCTCTAAAGCAAAAGCAGCATTGATAACGGTTTGTTCTTGTAGTGTGTTTGCAATAAATTGGATACCTGTAGGTAATCCTTCTGATGTACCGTTGGGTATAGATATTGCAGGTAGTCCTGCCTCAGAGCTTCCCTCTGCAAGTATATCTGCCATTTCACCAAAGAGTGGGTTATCTGCATCTTCATCCTTTAAAGCTACTGTTGGAGTAGTAGGGGATATTAAACAGTCATATACTTTTAATATTTTCTCAAAGTCTTGTTTAATTAACTGTCTTACCTGTTCTGATTTTTTAAAATATTCATCTGCATATCCAGCAGAGAGAGAGTATGTTCCTGTCATTACTCTTCGTTTAGGTTCTTGTCCAAAACCTTCTCCTCTTGTTGATTCGTAATATGTTTTTACACTACTCTTATCACTACCTTCTAATCCATATCTAGTACCATCATATCTAGCTAAGTTAGAGGATACCTCACTTCTACATGTAATTGTATATACTGACATACCGTAGTTAGGATCTAATATATTTACATATTCAATATGTGCTCCTAACTTTTTTAATATATCTACACTCCTATTAAAATTCTCTAATACACCTTTCTCAATATCTAATTCTAAATATTCTTTAGGTATACCAATTCTCATCCCCTTTATCTTGTTAATATCAATATCTTTGAGGTAATCATTTACAGCTGTATTGTAAGAGGAGAAATCCCTTGGGTCATATCCCGCTATTACAGAGAGTATTAATGCACTATCTTCTACACTCTTAGTAATTGGTCCTGGACTATCTAAAGATGACCCCATTGCTAATACTCCATATCTTGGTACTCTTCCATATGTTGGTTTTAAACCAACTACACCACACCAGCTAGCTGGTAAACGAATGGAACCTGCTGTCTCTGTACCCAAAGAGCCTGTACAAAGGTCTGCTGCAGTAGCAGCACTAGAGCCACCAGAAGAGCCTCCGGGTAATCTTTCTAAGTTATGTGGATTTCTAGTAGTTCCGTAGTAGGATGTTACAGTAGATGAGCCATGACAAAATTGATCTAGATTTGTTTTTCCTAAAAATATTGCACCCTCATTTAGTAATCTCTCAGTTACGCTAGATTCATATACAGGTGTATATCCATCTAATATATGTGATGCACATGTAGTTAATATATCTTTTGTAGAAAATACATCCTTAATACCAAGTGGAATACCCCCTAATCTTTTATCTTTCTGATTATTAAAATCATTATCAAACTCTTTAGCCTTCTTTAAAGCATTCTCTCCATTAACAGTTATATATGAGTTTAACTCCTTATCTTTCTCCTCTATCTTTTTTAAGTAGTACTGTACTATCTCTAAAGAAGAGATTTCTTTTTTAAGAAGTTTTTCCCTAAGTTGTAAAATGGTAAGGTTGTTTAGCATATGCTAAGG
>DAINAD010000046.1:0-4035 GCA_036733605.1 Patescibacteria group bacterium
TTTTAATAGAACTGCCACTAATAATAGCAATTTTATCATTTAAATCCAACTCTCCGTATGAATATATGCACTCTACACTACTTAGTATTGCACTATCCCTGTCTTTTGGAAAATCTTTAATATAGTATCCCTTAACTCCTCTTACTAAGGAATTTTGTCTAATTCTTTGTATATCATTACTAACTTCCCATATAGGGATATTAAGTCTGTGCCTAGCTAAACTTAGCGAGGTCTTACCACTTTGAGAGATTACAATTACACCCTTAAGGTAAAGGTTATTTGCTAAATCAAATACACTACTACATAGTTCATCTGTTTCAACAGTAGCTTGAGTATATCCCCCTACTTTTTGGGGTCTTAAAACATTCTCTACCTTTAATGCAATATCATTCATCATCTTTACACTTTCTACTGGATATTGACCAGTAGAGGTTTCTGCAGAAAGCATTACTGCATCACACCCATCCATTACTGCATTAGCTACATCACTTACCTCTGCTCTTGTAGGCCTAATATTCTCTCTCATACTTTCTAACATTTGAGTAGCTACTATCACAGGCTTACCAACACTCCTACATTTAAAAATCATCTGTTTTTGGATGACTGGGACCTCTTGTAGAGGTATCTCTACACCCATATCTCCTCTTGCTATCATTATCCCATCTACAAGGGCTAGTATCTGATCGAAATTATCTATTCCCTCTCTATCTTCAATCTTAGCTATTAATTTTGTATTACTCTTACCCATTGTTTCTCTTACTACTGCTACATCAGTAATATTCCTAATGAAAGATGCAGATATGTAATCAAAATTATGCTCTACTGCATACTTAATATCCTCTTTATCCTTATCACTTAATTGTGGGAAATTTAAATGAGTATTGGGTACATTAACAGTCTTTTTAGGTTTAAGAATACCTCCCTGTACTATCTCACAAAGTACCTCTTGACCTTTAATATCTATTACATTTAAAACAATATTACCATCATCTAAAAGTATGGTACTATTTCTTGTAATATCTTGATGAAGTGTAGGATATGTAGTAGATATATATTTATCTGAGAGTTGATTACTATTAAAGTACCCTTCAGAAACTATTATTAAGGTCTCTTTCTCTTTAAGATATTTCTCTTTCTCAAACCCACTTACCCTTATCTTATGTCCTTTTGTATCTAACATTATCCCTACTCTAGGTGAGATACTTCTAATGACTCTAGATACTCTATCTAATTCATCAAAGTCAGCAAAAGAAGCATTAATACGTGCTACATCCATACCGTTATTAACCATATTTTTAAGAATATCTAAATCCCATGAGGATGGACCTATTGTAGCTACTATTTTTGTTTTACAGAAATCTTTCATCAATATATCTAAAATATACATTAAGTGTAACTTAAGTAACAAGTAATGTAGTATCCTATATTATTCTCGTTTGCAAATATCTATTAGTAATATGTACAATGCTATTAGATATATAACATGAGGGGGTATATATATGGGTAGAATATTAAAAAAATTAATACAATTCCTTTTAATAGGATATTTTATCTTTAATATCTTTAAAGGTTTTATACTACCTACAAACTATGTATATATTATATCTCTATTCTTTATATTCTCATTTACAATATTTTTGTCATCGATAATATTAAATTTTCTTACAATAAAAGAAAATTTCATAACTACACTACTAATGAGTACATTACTTTGTATCGGAGTATTCTTTTTAGTAGAGGGATTTATGCCAGGATTTCAGATAGAGCCATATACATTTGAGGGATTAGATACAGGTAATCTAGTTATTAATTCATTTGAAGTTAGTAAGATTCTTACTATGGTATTTGCTAGTGTTGCATTCTCCTTTATTACATCTATATTAAATGTTCTTGAGAAAACTGCGTAATATTGTATAATCGACAGTATGAATCCTAATTTACAAAATATCCTTCTTTATGTTCAGATAGCGGTCTGTATTCTTGTTGTTATATCTGTATTACTTCAAAATAGGGCAGAAGGATTAGGTAAAATGTTTGGTGGCGGTGGAGAGGTATTTAGGACTAAAAGAGGACTAGAAAAATTTCTTTACTACTTTACTATCTTTTTAGCTGTCCTCTTAGTTGCTATATCTCTTCTGTTATATAAATACTCTTAATTGTAGTAAGTAATGTCGAAATCAGAAGTGTCTGAGAAGAAAAATAGGCTAGTATCAATGAAGGAAGCTTTCCTAAGGGTTAATCCGTCTAAAACTGTTATCAAGACAGGTATAAAAAATAGGCAAAGTTTTAGAGAGTGGTTATGGAATTATCCTTCTAATTTATCTAACTTCTTCCAAAAGACATCCCCTATTAGTTTCATTTTAGTATTTATGTTACTTGGTGGTTCTCTTTTTTTCTTTTTTAGAAGTAATATATTTGCTAATGCTATTTCAAATGAGAAAAATGATGTTTTTGTAGAGGGTAATATTGGTGCTATATCCTCCTTTAATCCACTCTTTGCTACTCAAAATCCTGTAGATAGTGATATACAGGCTTTAGTATTTGAGAAATTTGTAAATATATCTAATGATGGTAAACCACAAGATGGTATCGCTATTGATTGGATTGTATCTTCAGATGGTAAGACATATGACTTTGTCATTTCTCTAGATCATACTTGGCAAGATGGTCAACCTCTTACTATGGAAGATATCCTTTTTACTTTTGATATTTCAAAGGAACTCTCCTCTAAGTTGGGATATGATACCGTAGGTACTGCATTAACTGATGTTAAGGTAAATATGATATCAGATGATAAGCTGAGGTTTACATTACCAGAGAGTAATGCAACTTTCTTTGAGGCAATTTCTGTATATATTGTTCCTGCTCATAAGTTTGAGGAGATGCAGTTAGCAGATATACCTTTTAGCTCTTTTGCTAAATATCCAATTGGTTCAGGGCCATACGAAGTGTATAGGTCTGAACCTAATGTAGTATATCTTAAAGCTTCCAATTACTTCTGGGTAACTCCCAAGATAGAGACATTCATATATCGACTCTACTCTGACTATGAGAATTTAGAAGCAGCGTTTAGGAATGGGATATTAGATGCAATGGGAGGTGTTAATGGTAATGATATGTCATATATTGAAGAGTATTCAGGGTATAGTAGTAAGGAAGTTACTCTTAATTCTAGATTAAGGATGATATTTTTTAATACAAGGAAAGAGAAGTTACAGAGTAAAGAGATTAGACAAGCATTAAATTACTTAACTAACAAAGAGAAGCTTTTAGAGATGAGTAATATATCTGGAGTATTAGCAAATGGTCCAATATCCTCTATCTCATGGGCATATGATACAAAGGAAGTTTCTGTATATGCATTTAATCAGGAGAAAGCTAACAAGATATTGAATAACTTGGGGTATTCTAAAAATGAAGAGACAGGTTACTATGAGAAGGAAGATAAAAAGATATTAAGTTTTACTCTTTCATACTATGATAATTCACTAAATGAGAGATTAGCTAATTCGTTAAAAGAGCTTTGGAAAGCAGAAGGTATTGTATTAAATTTAGAACCTCTTTCATACAAACAGATTACACAAGAGATAGTGGCTACTAGAGATTTTGAGTTACTTATGTTTGAAGTAGAGACTACAGTAGACCCAGATCAGTACAACCTTTGGCACTCTCTAAAGAGTAATTACCCTGATTTAAATATTTCTGGATATAGCTATGAAAGAGTAGATATCTTGTTAGAAGATGCAAGAAGGAGTACGAAGTTAGAAACAAGAGAGAAGAACTACTCTCTTTTCCAAAGGTATTTAACACAAGATTCCCCTGCTATATTCCTGTATCACCCTAATTATACATATGTTGTAAAGGATACTGTACAGATTTCTGATATAAGTAGTATCTACTATCCATATCAGAGATTTGATAATGTAGAGTATTGGAGTAAGTAATTGCCAAGAGGGGGATTTGAACCCCCACCTTCGTTTAAGAAGACTACATCCTGAATGTAGCGTGTCTGCCAATTTCACCACCTTGGCCTAT
>DAINAD010000047.1:0-4008 GCA_036733605.1 Patescibacteria group bacterium
TATCATAGAACTTCTCTCTACCTAACTCCCATTTATCTATCCCTTTTTCTTTCAATACTTTTGTAAAAGATGTCTCTGTTTGAATACCTGCATGGTCTTTCCCTGGTAAAAGCAGAGTAGGATGTCCTGTCATTCTTTTGTATCTACCCATTACATCCTGAAATGAGTAACCACACATATGTCCAATGTGTAAATTAGCATTAGCATTAGGAGGAGGTAGGGTAATTGTAAAAGGTTCTTTAATTTCTAAACTTTCCTCTTTTAAAAACTCTTCCATCTTTTCGGGATTGCCTAAATTGGATTTAGACCAAATTCCCGTTATTTTTTCTTCCTGTATATTAGAATCGAATGCTTTTGGAATTTCTTTTTTCATTTTTAGATATGTATATATATTAAAAAGGCCCTCACAGTAGAATATATATTACATATATATACTCTAATGTAAGGGCGAATATCGCGTTACCACCTTACTTTCTTAATATATCACTATACTAAGCTTAGTAACCACATACATGGTCTTCCTACTTTACAGTTAGGACTCTGTTAGGTTCTACTCTCTATTTAGATTTCTTCCTAATACCTCCAGGGTGACTACTCCTGTATTAACGGTACCCCCATTATACCACCTCTCTAATTCTACAAAAAGGAGATGTGATATAATCGGAGAATGAATAAAATAAACAAGAGATTCTTTAAAAGAGACGAGGAATTAAAACTATGTACTCTTTCTGGTACAGCAGAAATAGGTAGAAACTGTAATTTTGTAGAAATGGGTAATGAAATAATCATTGTTGATGCAGGGTATTCTTTTCCAGGACAAGAAATGTACGGTATTGACTACCTAATACCTAACCTTAAGTATTTAAAAAAGAATAAAAAGAAGGTAAAAGCCATATTAATTACACATGGACATTTAGATCATACAGGGGCTTTAAGGTGGATGTTACCTGATTTAGATTTTCCTCCAATATATGCTGGTGATTTTGCAAAAGCTTTAATAGAAGAGAGACTTGAGGAGTACAATTTAAAAGGTAAGACTAAAATTACAGGAGTAAATAGATCTACTACCTTAAAAATAGGGAATAATTTTAAGGCTACCTTTGTTGGTATTAACCATAGTATACCTGATGCTTTCTCAATATTTTTACAAACTCCTAAGGGTAATATTTTCTTTTCTGGAGATTACAAAATAGATACTCAACCAACTAATGAATTAGAGGCAGACTATGAGAAGCTTAAATCATTAAGAGGAAGAGTAGATATCGCGTTAATGGATAGTACAAATGCATCTAATGTTGGGAGATCTCCATCTGAGACAGAGGTTTACAATAATTTAGAAAAAGTTATCGCTAAAGTAGAGGGTAGAGTAATAGTAGCTGCTTTCTCATCTTTACTAACTAGGCTTTACTCTTTGTTTGAGATAGCGAAGAGAACTAATCGTAAAATTGTAATATCAGGAAGAAGTTTAGAACAAACAATCTCAATTGCGAGTAGGCAAGGATATATAAAAATACCTCAAGGGTTACTAATAAAGGAAAGGGAGATAAATAAGTATAGGGATAACGAATTAATGATACTTTCAACTGGAAGCCAAGGTGAAAAATATGCTGCTTTAAATAGAATCTCTCAAAGTACACATAAATATATAAAGATTAAAAAGGGAGACCTTGTACTAATGTCTTCTTCTGAGATTCCTGAGAATGTAAGTAGTATAGAAAAAATGACAGACCGATTAATATCTCTAGGTGCTGATTTAATTAAAGATACAATTGAGACTAAGATACACTCCACTGGACACGGTAATCAAGAAGATATGAAAATAATGTTAGATTTAATTAGACCTAATACTGTAATGCCCATACATGGTCCTCTAACCTTTAGATATTTTAATAAAAAGAACTATGTATCCTGGGGTATGAAAGATGAAGATGTTTACCTCACTGATGATGGAGTAGTTTGGGTATTTAATGGTAAGAGTTGGATAAAAGGTAAACCTGTAGAATCTAAACCTATACTAATAGATGGTCTTGGAGTAGGGGATACTGGAGAAATTGTACTAAAGGATAGGGAACAGCTCTCTGAGTACGGTATGTTTGTTGTAGTACTAAATCTTAGTACTCAAACACACAGATTAATGGGTAAACCACAATTTGTTTCTAGAGGGTTCATATATATGAAAAAGTCACAAGAGATGTTAAAAGAGATACAGACAATAATATATGATGTACATAGAGATTGGGAACAGAAGTCTAAAAATAGTAAAAAGTATGAATATGATACACTTAAAGAAAATATGGAAAAATCTATTGGTAAATATATATACAAGAAAACCGAGAGAGAACCGATAATTCTAATAGTTACTGTATAGACTCTTTGTATTAATGATATAATTCAAAGATATGATGAAACTGCCAAGTCTAAAATCAAAAAAGAGTAATCTTTTAGATGGAATAACTCCCATTGTTGCGCTTGATATAGGTACTGAGAGTATTAAAAGTCTTCTTTTTACAATAGGGGAGTATGGGGTATCTGTAAACAGAATATCTCGAATACAACAGCAACAACATGCAATGAGAAGTGGAATAATTACTAACTTAGATACAGTATTAGAAAATTGTAAGTTAGCTATTAATCAACTCCTTAGCAATCTAAAAGTAGAAGAGTATCCTAAAAGAGTAATAATGGGTATTGCAGGAGAATATATTCAGGGAGTATCAATTGTTGTTAACTACGAAAGGGAAGAGAACTTTGAAAAAGAGGTTACTAAAAAAGAACAGGATAGAATAATTGCACAAGTTAAATCTCAAATAGCAGAGAATGGCAAAGACGATTTAAGCCTTAGAACAGGGCTTAGAAATGAGGACATTGAGATATTACATATTACTCCTACAGGGTTAGAAATAGGGGGTATGCCAGTAAATACCTTAATAGGATATAAAGGTAGAGAGGTTAAATTAAACTTCTATGCATCTTTTGCTCCTAAGACATATACTGAGGCTTTAAGAAAGGTTGCCTCCTCTCTCAATCTAGAAGTATTAGGAATTGTATCTCAACCATTTGCAGTAGCAAGAGCACATGCAGGTGGGGATAATACAAATTTCTCAGCCATCTTCATTGATATAGGGGGAGGTACTACTGATGTCGCTATTGTTAAAAATGGTAATGTAGCAGAAACACAGATGTTTGCATTTGGAGGTAGAGTATTTACTAAAGAGTTAGCGAAATTAACTGACTCCGATTATAGACATGCTGAGCAGAGAAAGATTAAGTACTCTGAAAAAGATTTACCTAAAGATATATTAAGACAAGTACAAAAGACTATGTATCCTACGGCAGGCCTATGGATGAGAACATTAAAAGTAGCTTTAGAGAGCTGTGAAGATATTGGTTCCTTACCTACACAGATATATCTATGTGGTGGAGGTGCATTACTACCTGATATTAAACAGGCATTAATGGAATTCCCTTGGAAGAAATATCTACCAATTGCAGTTGTTCCTAAGATAGATATGTTTACTCCAAACCTATTAGGTTCTGTAGTAGATAATAGTGGAGATTTACAAAATCTTTACGATATTACACCTGCATCCTTAGCAAAATTCCTCTATGATATGGAGATAGACAGAAAGAAAAAGAATATAAATTGGGAAGTTTAAATATGGCAGAAAAAATAATCACTTCAAAAATAATTGTTGACCAATCTCATGAACTAACAGATATTGTTAGAGATATTCATAAGAGTAAGGCAGATAGAATAGTTCTTACATTTACAGAGCAGACAGATCTTCTCATTAGCCCAATAAATCTTCGTGTATTAGAAGAAGCTTCTCAAAGAGATGGTAAGCTTTTAATAGCTCAGATAATACAAAATCCTACAGGAATACGTAATGCTAAGTTAGCAGGTATTAAAGTAATCGATACTCCCTCTGCCCCTACAGAATATGATTGGGAAGAAGCAGTGGAATTAATTGCAAAGAAAAAAGAGAGTAAGTTAGAGAAGAAGAAAGA